>JAPLKX010000121.1 GCA_026387845.1 Candidatus Hydrogenedentota bacterium
AGGAAAGTCAGCTACGGCGTGATGCTCCAGAACGGCGGCGGGTTCTTCGGTGTGATGGCGTTTGCGTGGCTGGCGCAGCGGGCGGGGCGCAGGTGGTCTTTCCTGCTCTCGCTGATCGGTTGCGCGATCGTGATGCCGGCGACGTTCTACCTTACGAAATCGTTCCTGGGCGTATGCATTTTGTTTCCCATCATGGGATTCACGTTGCTCAACCTGTTTGGCGGGTTTGCGATCTACTTCCCGGAACTTTTCCCGACGCGCCTGCGCGCTACCGGCACGGGGTTCTGCTACAACGTCGCCCGGTTCCTCGCCGCCGCTTCGCCGGGCCTGTTTGGCTATATCAGCGCGGGCTATGGAATTCAGCGGGCGGCGCTCATGCTGTCGTCGGTATTCGTGCTGGGGATTATTTTCGTTATGCCTTTCGCCCCTGAAACAAAAGGCAAACCGCTCCCTGAATAAGTGCGCGCGACACCACCAAGCTGCCTGAGAGAGTGGCGGCTTGGTGGTGTTTTTTTTATTGCGGATTGCGGATTTCGGATTAACCACAAGAGGCGCAAGAGGCACAAGAGGTTTGGTGGACATGGTGGACATTGTGGACATTGTGGACACTTTAAACAATTTGAGATCTTGGATTTGAGAAGGCAGGGACGAAAAAGCCGACAGTAGACTATAGTCAGTGCGAAGTGCTGAGTGCGAAGTTCTTGTAGGACTGGAGGGCGCGGGAGAGGGGGTTGACGGAGGCGTGGAGTGTTGGGGCGATCTTGCGGGATGGATTGTGGCGGGAGGAGTGGCTCATGTTTTTTGGCATTGGGTGGTGGGACTGGCTGGCGCTTTGGCTTTACCTGGTGGGCATTACGATTATCGGGGTGTGGACGGCGCGGAAAATCCATAATACGGAAGATTTCTTTATCGGTGGCCGGCGGTTTGGCAAGACGTTTATGGTGTTTTTCGCGTTTGGCGCGGGCACCAGCGGGAATGACGCCGTCGCCGTCTCCTCCAAAACCTTCACCAACGGCATCAGCGGCATCTGGTACCAATGGCTGTGGCTGTTTGCCACGCCGTTTTACTGGGTTATGGCGCCGGCGTTCAGGCGGATGCGCGCCGTAACTACCGGCGACTTCTTCGAGTACAGGTACGGAAAAAGGACGGCCGCTCTGTATGCTTTGGTGGGCACCCTCCAGCTTACGGTAAACATGGGCGTGCTCCTGCTGGGCGCAGGCGCCACCATCGAGGCCATTTCGGGTGGGGCCATTTCTACCCGATGGGCGATTTTGACCATGACGGTGTTGTTCGTCGTGTATGGCGTTGCGGGCGGGCTGGCGGCGGCGATTGTGACCGATTTCGTGCAAGGCATCCTGACGATCATCCTGTCGTTCATCATCCTGCCGTTTGCACTCAACGCGATTGGCGGCATGGACGGTCTCCGCGCCGGCATCAAAGACCCGGGCATGCTGAGCCTGGTCGCGCCCGGCGAAATCAACCTGTTCCACGTCGTCATTTTCGCCATCAACGCGCTGGTCGGCGTGGTGACGCAGCCGCACGTCATGGGCAACTGCGCCGGCGGTAGAACCGAAATGGACGGCCGGGTCGGGTTCACCGGCGGCAACCTGCTTAAACGGGTCTGCACGATTGCCTGGATGCTCACGGGCCTCGCCGGGGTAGTGTATTATGCTGGCGTAAACATCCGGCCGGACCTCATCTACGGCACAATGGCACACGACCTGCTCCCCGCGGTGATGCCGGGCCTGATCGGCCTTTTCCTGGCGGCACTTCTGGCGTCGATCATGTCGTCGTGCGACGCGTTCATGGTGTCGTCGTCCGGCCTGTTCACCCAGAACCTTTACAGGAAGTTTCTCGTCAAGGACCGCGACGACAAACACTACATTCTGGTCGGCAGGATCATGTCTGCCGTGATCGTGTTTTGCAGCATCTTTTTTGCATCGAGGTTCAAGAGCGTTCCCACGGCGCTCGAATGGTTTTTCCGAATTCAGGCCATGATGGGCCCGGCGTTCTGGCTGGGCCTGTTCTGGCGGCGGACCACGGTGGCGGGCGCATGGGCAGGCACGCTGACGGCATTCGGGCTGATGTTCGTCACGACCCAGGCGTTTTTCCACGAGTGGGCAGCGGTTCACCTGCCGGAGTTCATGATGTGGAACGGGCAGTTCCGGATCTCGTGGCAGATGTTCGCGTACCTGATAGGCGGATTCGGCATGTGCATCCTTGTGAGCCTGCTGACTCGGCGCAGTGATGAGTCCAAACTGGAGCGATTCTACTCATGCCTACGCACCCCCGTGCTGCGGCCGGAACCGCATCTCGCCCCATTCACGCTGCCCGCGGACATCGAGCCCGTGCCGTCCCGCAAACTTTTCCCAAACACCGACATCGAGATCCAGCGGCCGTCTTTGGTGGGTATGGCCGGGTTTGTGGGGGTGTGGCTGTGCGTGGCGGGCATGATAGGGTTCGTTTACTGGCTGTTCAGTTAACCGGCGCGGTGTCCGAACAAATCATCCCCAATTCGACCGTGACATTGCCTGAATCGTATCCGGCCAGAGCCGAAACTTCCTTCACGCCCGCCGCACTCTCAAGCCACGGGCCGTACTTGGCCTGAAGCGTTTCAGGTGAGTAGCCGCGCAGAAGGCCCGCCTCCGCCAGCATCATCGCCACATCAAACGCCGCCTTTCCACAATCATGCGGCTTGAGTGCAGCGTACAGGTTGGCCGGTTTGGGCAGCTTGGGCGGGTCGGCCGTCGCAGGGTCGGCCAGCATCGATTCCGCCACGGTCCGGCTCGAACTCATCACGACCGCGTTGCCTTTAACGCCCGCGGTGGGCTCGAGGCTGGGACCGCCGATCAGGGGCAGGCGCACCACCTGCCCCGCCTCGTCGTATCTCAAGTACGTTTCCCACGGCTGCGAACCTTCCGGCGGCGCCGGCAACCCTTTGAACGCTTCCAATACCTTGACGGGATCCGCCTCGAGCGTCGCCGCCACCTCCGGGGCCGGAACAATCTCGTTCAGGTCGACGCCCACAAGGCTGAATCGCATGCCCGGCCCCAACCCGCGCAACAAGCTGACAACCGTGGACGACAGGCTCGACTCGCCTTCTTCCGGCGAAGCCGACCATTTCGCCCACAACTGGTCCATCTCGGCCTGCTTGCCAAACGCCGTGCCCGCGCACTTCCACAGCGACTCGACCGGCTTGCCCAAATCCAGCGACACACGCAGCACACCGTCCGGCGGCGACTCGAGCGTGCGCGGCGTCACGCCGTCGAGCAGGCCCGCCATCTTCTCGCGCCACGCCGGCCGCAGGGCGCTTTGACACGCCACCGTCGCCGCGGTCTTGTCGATCCGCAGCGAAAACGTGCCGCGGTCGATCACGTCGCCCAGCGGGTCGTCCGCCGCCAGTTGGAACCGGCCGTAGATGTCGGAGTCCCCGAGCGATTGCGTCATCTCATCGAGCGCATCCGCACTGAGCGCCTTGTCCGGCAAGAGCGTGAGCGCCTCGATCAGGCCCGGCCGCGACGTGCTCAACAACAAAACCCGCCCACGGACGCCGTAGTACACCCCGCCCATCTTGCGCAGGTTCAACCCGCCCGCAAAGTCTTCCTCGATCGCCGGGAAAAACCCGCGCAGATTTTCGAGCAGGGCGCCGACGCGCGTCATCCGCGTCACCACGAGCACATCCCCAAAACGTTTCATGTCGTTGCCCATCACGTAGCAGGCGTCGGGTACGAGGTTGTTGAGTATCCATTGGGGCACCCCGATGTCCTGCGAGAGTTTTGCGGGCACGTCGGCGGCCCCGAGTTGCGGGGGCAGCGCCTTCCAGATCTGCGATTCGGCGAGCCGTGCGCGTTTTGCGAACACGTCTTTTGCGACAACGTGGTACGCCCGGTTCGCCGGTATCAGGGACTGGACGGGGTGCGTGTCCCGCGTCGTCCAATAAACCCAGCCCGCCGCTATCAGCAGCGCAGCCAGCACCAGTTTCCCGGCATACCTGCGGCCGCGGGGTTTTCTGGCGCCGTGCTTCATACCGCCGTATATGCGCACCGTATCGCTCATGATGCGTCTCCTTTTAGAGACGTGTCTCCTTTCAGAGACGTGTCTCCTTCCAACG
>JAPLKX010000728.1 GCA_026387845.1 Candidatus Hydrogenedentota bacterium
TAAGCGAAAAACGGGGACTGGCTCGCCTTTTTCGGTAGTTTGAAAAAGGCGTGCCTGTCCCCGCTTTTCGCGGCATCCGTCTCCAAACCTCGTTTCATAGTTTAA
This sequence comes from Candidatus Hydrogenedentota bacterium, assembly GCA_026387845.1. Classification (GTDB taxonomy): domain Bacteria; phylum Hydrogenedentota; class Hydrogenedentia; order Hydrogenedentales; family SLHB01; genus JAPLKX01. Next base: position 106 of record JAPLKX010000728.1, read on the forward strand.
GCTGCGCTTAACATGACTCGCTACACTACCCGGAAGCGGGAACCCGTTTGGCCAAGTTCACTTTTGGCGTGACGCCGACGTGGCGGGAAGCCGCGCTCGAAGCGGCGGATGTTGCGGTGCCTGTTGGGCGGACACGGATCGTGGACATGTATCCCGGGTGGTCGCTGAGCGGCGTGGTTTGTCCCGGGACATTGCCGGTGATCGGCAGTGTTTCCAATACCTGGTATTCGTAGTTGTCGGACGGTGCGCCGAAGATGTGGTCGATCTTGGAGTCAATGTTCATAAGGCGCTGAAGATGGGCGCCGGCCACGAGCGTGTTGTATTGAATTGATCCGGGCGCGCAGTTCATGTCGCCTACAAGCACCGCTGGAACCGTGCGCAGGCATGAGTCGAGGATGAACCTGGCCAGAGAGCGCATCTGAAACTTTCGAACGCCGTCGTATTCGGTCGAGCCGTATGCGGCGTGGGCGTGGGTATCATAGAAGTCGATGAGGCCCTGGGGCAAGGCGATTCGGGCGAGCGCCACGCCTTTTCCGGCCCACCAGTCGCCGTGATAGAACTTGTACCACTTGCCGTTCTGTTCGTAGCGGTGGAAGAACGTTTCAACGATGGGATAGGCGCTCAGCACCAGCAGCCCGCAGCCAACGGTTCCGCTCTTGTAGTACTGGTTATAAACGAGGCGGGATCCCTCGATCGAATCGAGCAGCTTCTGCCTGTCCTTTTCGATGAAACTTTCCTGGATGCCGACGATGTCCGGGTCGAGGTTACAGAGCGCCTCGCCGATGGCCTTCATTCGGGAGATCCTGTTGCGGCCGGCTACGTACAGGTCCTGGATATTGAAGGTGACGATCTTGAGGACAACGTCGTCGGCGAGGGGCGCGGCGGGCCGGGTGAGCAGGATGCTTTTCCGCAGGTCCGTCACTATGCCGGTCCTTCCATTGAATACGGCGGCCACCGCCACCACGGCCGCCAACATCACTATGAATAAGAACAACGCAACTGCCACCGCCTTAACTACCTTTCCAAACATTACTGCTCCCGCCGGTAATTCACCTGCTACTCCAAATCCTGGTGTAGTGAATCACAGCTACTTATGAACACAATAAAGAAAGCGAAAAACGGGGACTGACTCGCTTTTCGGCAGTTTGAAAAGCGTGTCTGTCCCCGCTTTTCGCGGCATTTCGCGCCCCCGCATAAGATACGATTAACATGACTCACTACACTACCTTGGGCCGCGCGCTTATTCCGACCGAAGCGCCCGCGCCAAAAGCTCGGACATGTGCACCGGTTTCACCTTTGACAGATGGGCGATTTGTTGACGGCAACTCGTGCCGGAAGCCACCACCGTTGTACCCGCCGCGAGCGCCTCGACCTGGGCAATCAGCGGCCGGGCTATTTGGACCGACAAGTCGTATTTTTCCCGCAACGCGCCAAACGACCCCGCCATGCCGCAGCAGCCGGTGTCCATCATGACAGCTCTGCTGCCCGGTATTTTCCCGGCAAGGGCGGCGGATTTGGCCGCGCCGGCCAGCGCCTTGGCGTGACAATGCGCGTGGATTGCCACCGGCGCCTCGCCCTCCGCGAACGAGAGGGCATCCGGTTCGCGGTCCAGCAGATTATACACGAAGTCCTCGAACAGGATGCAGCGCGGCGCGAGAGCTTCTGCGTTTCTTATGTCCAGCTCGACGTAATCCTGCGCAAACATCGAAAAACACGAGGGCTCGAGGAAAACGATGGGGAGCGTGTCGTCCTGCTTTGAGATGCTGCCAACATTTTTTGCACCAAACCGCCTGGCGACGTCGAGGCGCCCGACGCTGAACGCGGGCCTCCCGCAGCACGCGGTATTTTTTGGAAGGACGATTTCGTATCCGGCGGTTTCGAGGACTTTGACGGCGGCCAAGCCGATTTGCGGCTCAAAGTACCTGACAGTGCAGTCGTCCCACAGGATGATTCTGCCTCGCCGGCCATGCTTGAGGGGCCGGCGTTGAAACCATTGGTCGAACCGTTCGGATGTGAACGTGGGCAGGGGCCGCTTCGATGCAAGGCCGATAGTTTTCTCGATGAGGATTCGGATCAGCGGGGATTGGAGCGCGCCGTTCATCAGCCTTGGCGCAGCGGTTCCGAGCCGGCCAAGGAGGTCAAACCGGCTGACGACCCGTTCGAGTAGGTCGACGCCGCGCTGGCCGTGGCGCGCGTGGAGCAGTTCCGCTTTCAGCAGGGACATATCGACGTTGCTTGGGCATTCTTTTTTGCACGCCTTGCAGGAGAGGCAGTTGCTGAGCGCGGCATCGAGCGCGTCGGACGCCAGCGGGTGGATGTGCGGGTCGACCCGGCCCTCGAGCGCGGCCCGGATGGCGTTTGCCCTGCCGCGGGTGGACATGTACTCCTCGCCGGTGGCCAGGTAGGTGGGACACATGGCCGGGGTGTCTTTCCGGCACTCGCCGCAGCCGTTGCACTGTTCAAGGTTGGCGATGAACGATTCGTCGCGCTCTGCAAATCTAATCTGCGGTTTGAACGGGAGCGGGATTTCGTGGCCGTCGCCCAGCCGCAGGTTGGTATCGATTGCGAACCGGCCGTCGGGAAGAATCTTGCCGGGGTTCATGACGCCGCTGGGATCGAATACGTGTTTGATCCGGCGCATCGCATCGAGCAGTTCGGGCCCGATGTGGTCGCGCATGAATTCGGTTCGGGCGATGCCCACGCCGTGTTCGCCTGCAAGTGAGCCGCCGAACTGCCGGGTGAGCGCGGAGACGCCTTCCGCGAGTTTTCGAAACTTGGCGATGCTGTCGGCGCGATGGAGATCGATTACGGGCCGGACGTGAACCAGGCCGGAGGCGCAATGGCCGTAAAACGAGGTTTCGAGTCCGAGCGATTCGGCGAGGCCGCGCAACCCCGCGATGTAATCGGGCAGGCGCTCGGGCCGCACCGCAACGTCTTCGATTCCGGCGACGGGTTTTGCGATGCCTTTGCGGCTGGTAAGCAGCGACAGGCCGGATTTGCGCAGACCCCATACCTGGAGCATGTCGTCGGAACCGGTGAACACGCTGGTGCGGAGGCCGAGTTTGCGTTTTACAACCGCGGCCAAACGGTCGGTGACATCTTCATAAAATTCGACGATGAGAAAGGCCTGGCAGGGTTTCGCATCGAGTTCGAGCAGGTTGCGTGCGGCCTGAAACGTAAGGCGCCCCTTGGTCTGGTCGAACAGGGTACGGTCGCAATGCTCAATAGCAGCCGGTTTGAGATCGAGCAAATCGACCGTGGCGCGCATCGCTTCGTCTACGGATGCAAAAAAGATGACGCAGAGGCCCTTATCGCGCGGCAGAGGCACGACGTTGAGCACCGCCGAGGTGACGGCGGCGAGTGTGCCTTCGCTGCCCGCCAGAACCTTCGATAAATCGCCGCGCGCCCGCAAATAGGGTTCGAGGCCGTAGCCGGGCCAGCGTTTCACGAGGACGCGGGGAAATCGCGATCTGATGGCTTGCTCATTGGCGGCGATGATGCGCTCGACGGCATCCGCTTCGGCCTGGAGCGCGGCGCCGCGCTCGCACCCGATAACGGCGACTCTGCCGTCGGTCAAAACCGCCTCGACGGCAAGGACGTGGTCGGCGGTCGTACCGTAGATGGGGGCGCGCGCCCCCGACGAATTGTTGTTGATCATCCCGCCGAGCGTGGCGCGCGAACTGGTGGCGACGTCCGGGCCGAAACACAGCCCGTGCGGACGAAGGAAGTCGTTTAGCTGATCGAGCACGACGCCCGCGCCCACGCGGACGGTTTTCTTTTCTGGATCGAGATCGGCGATCCACCTCGAGTGCCTGGCGAGG
>JAPLKX010000008.1 GCA_026387845.1 Candidatus Hydrogenedentota bacterium
GGGCTCCATCGGCGTCAACGGGATGGGCACCGCAGACATGCAGGCGTTCCTCGGCTGTCCCGACGCCCACATCGTCGCCGTCTGCGACGTCGAACGCGCGCACCGAGAACGCGCCAAAGGCATTGTCGAAGATCACTACGCCGCAAAAGGGTGCGACTGCTACAACGATTTCCGCGAAATCATCGCGCGGCCCGACATCGACGCCGTACACATCGGCACACCAGACCACTGGCACGTGCTCATCTCAATCGCCGCCGCTAAAGCCGGCAAAGACATCTACTGCGAAAAACCCCTCTCAAAAACCATCGCCGAAGGACGCGCACTCTGCAACGCCATCCAAAAATACGGGCGCGTGTTTCAAACCGGCACACAACTCCGCTCAACTCACAACGTCCGATACGCATGCGAACTCGTTCAAAACGGACGCATCGGAAAAATCCACACCATACGAACCTTTGTGCCCGTCGGGCCAACCAACCCCCTCGAGCCCGAGCAGCCCGTACCCGACGGCCTCGACTACAACATGTGGCTCGGGCCCGCGCCGTTCAGACCCTACACACCCAAGCGCGTCCACTTCAGTTTCCGCTACTTCTCCGACTACGCCGGCGGCGCCATGACCGACCTCGGCGCACACGACAACGACATCGCCCAATGGGGCAACGGCTCCCAACTCACCGGCCCGCTCGACATCGAAGGCGCAGGCGAATTCCCACGCGACGGCCTCTACGACACCTGCATCAAGTTCAAAGTCACCTACACCTGCAAAAATGGCGTCAAGATCATCTGCTCGACCGACCCTAACCCGCAAGGCGTCGGCGTAAGGTTTGAAGGTTCCGACGGCTGGATCTACGTCCGCTCCGACATCGACGCCGGCCCCAAATCCGTACTCACATCCAGCATCGGGCCCAACGAAATCCACCTCTACGACAGCCTCAACCACCAGCAAAACTTCCTCGACTGCGTCAAGTCCCGCGCACTCACCATCGCGCCCGCCGAAGTCGGCCACCGATCCGTCTCGATATGCCACCTCGGAAACATCTCCCTCAAACTCCAAAGAAAACTCCAATGGGACCCTGACCTCGAGCAGTTCATCAACGACCACGAAGCAAACCGCATGCTCCTAAGCCCCATGCGAGCCCCCTGGAGCCTCACATGACCCAGTCCTCTCTCATTTCCTCCTCCCTCTTTCGTCCTTTTATGTCCCTTTTGTCCCTTTCTCATTTGTCCTTTGTAATTTGTCCTTTGTCATTTAATCCGGAGGATTAGCCCCAAATGCCCGCAAAACGCTCCACACGCCGCCAGTTCCTCAAACGCACCACCGCCGCCACCCTCGGCGCATCCCTCTTCCCCTACATCATCCCATCCAGCGCGCTCGGCGCAGGCGGAGCCGTCGCGCCGTCCAACCGACTCGTCATGGCCGCCATCGGCACCGGCGGCCAGGGCACCTACGACATGAAACAATTCCTCACCCAGCCCGACGTGCAAATGGTCGCCGTGTGCGACGTCGACCTCGCACACCGCAACCAGGCAAAGAAAATCGTCGACGAGAATTACAACAACTCCGGCTGCGCCGCCTACAACGACTTCCGCGAGATCGTCGCCCGCGACGACATCGACGCCGTATCCGTCGCAACACCCGACTTCGCCCACGCCATCGTCACAATACCCCTCGTCAAGAGTGGCAAAGACATCTACTGCGAAAAACCCCTCGCAAACTCCATCGCCGAAAGCCGCGCCGTCGTCAACGCCGTCAACAAATACGGCCGAATCCTACAGACCGGCAGCCACGAAAGGTCACGCCACAACGCTCGGTACGCATGCGAACTCGTCCGAAACGGACGCATCGGAAAACTACACACCATCGCAATACATCTCCCCTGGGACGGACGAGACCTCAGTTACCGCCCCGAACCCATGCCCGTACCCGCTGGGTTCGACTACGACATGTGGCTCGGACACTCGCCCTGGGCCCCCTACACCGAAAAACGATGCCACTTCTACTTCCGCTACATCCTCGAATACTCCGGCGGCGAAGTCACCGACAGAGGCGCTCACGTCATCGACATCGGCCAGCTCGGAAACAACACCGACAACACCGGTCCCATCGAGATCTCCGGAAAAGGCGAATTCATCCGAGACAGCCTCTTCGACTGCGCTACCAAATACCAGTTCGACTTCACCTACGCCAACGGCGTCATAATGAAATGCACCGACGAATGGCCCCGCGGCCTGCGGTTCGAAGGCACTGACGGCTGGGTATTCATCCACATCCACGGCGGCGAACTCGAAGCCAGCAAACCAAGCCTCCTAACCGAAAAAATCGGGCCTGAAGAAGTTCACCTCGGCAGAAGCCCCGGCCATCACCGCGACTTCCTCGACTGCGTCAAAACTCGAAACCAGCCCATGGCCCCAGCCGAAGTCGGCCACCACTCCGCTACCATGTGCCACCTCGCAAACATCGCCATGCTCACCGGCCGCACACTCAAATGGGACCCCGAAAAAGAAATCATCACCAACGACGAAGAAGCTAACAGAATGACCAAACGCCCCATGCGCGCACCATGGAAACTAACATGAGCAAAAAACGGGCGAAAAACGGGGACTGGCTCGCTTTTTCCGGTAGTTTGGAAAAAGCGTGCCTGTCCCCGCTTTTCGCGGCCTGCGGCGCGCATTTGCGGCAGTTTGAAACAGGTGCCTGTCCCCGCTTTTCGCGCCCGTTTTCGCGAAGCAAACAGTTGAATGTCCCTTTTGTCCCTTTGTCCCACAACTTCGCACTTCGCACTTCGCACTTCGCACTTCGCACTTCGCACTTCGCACTTCGCACTTCGCACTGCGAAACAGGAGATCAAAAATGAAGGCTCTACTTCTAACAACCGCTGCTATCCTCATCCTCGCCACCGGCGCTTCACTCGCTCAACCCGCCGGCACGCCAAACGCCGAAAAACTCGGATGGCGCCTCGCCTGCCAGGCCTACTCGTTCAACCGCTTCACCTTCTTCGAGGCCGTCGACAAAACCGCCGCCACCGGCTGCAAATTCATCGAAGCATACCCCGGCCAGAAACTCAGCCCCGATAAACCAGACGTCCTCTTCGACCACAACGCACCACAAGACGTACTCGACGCCGTTAAGGCCAAACTCGCAGCCGCCGGCGTCACACTCGTCAACTACGGCGTCGTCGACCTCCCCGCCGCCGAGGCTGAATCACGCAAAGTCTTCGATTTCGCCAAAAAAATGGGACTCGAAACCATCGTATCCGAACCCGCCCCCGAAGCCCTCGACACCGTACAGAAGCTCGTCAAGGAATACGGCATTCGCGTTGCCATACACAACCACCCCAAACCGTCCAAATACTGGGATCCCGCGCGCGTACTCGCCGCCGTAAAGGACCGTGATGGCATCGGCTCATGCGCCGACACCGGCCACTGGATGCGCTCCGGCGTCAATCCACTCCAGGCCCTCCAGATGCTCAGCGGAAAAATTGTCTCCCTGCACTTCAAAGACCT
>JAPLKX010000598.1 GCA_026387845.1 Candidatus Hydrogenedentota bacterium
GACGGAAAACGTCGCCTTTTTGATCGATTTTGACTCGAATTTGATGGTTTTTGACATGCACTCTTGGGCGTACGCCGCTGTGGATAACTTGTTGCGAAAAAGCAACGCGGAGCGCGGAGTGCGGAACCTGCCAGAGAGGCCAGGCGGGCAGGTCGCGGAGAAGTGCGGAATGACAACGGCAACGGCGAACGGCTTTCACCGCGGAGACCGCCGAGCACGCAGAGGGAGGCAGGCCAACGGCAGGAAGCGACGGGCGAGAAGCGAGAAAACTGCCAAAACGGCAGACGGCGGCCAACAGCCGGGAATCGGGATTCTGGAACCGGCGTCCGGGATTCGCCGCTCGTGGCTCGTCGCTCGTCGCTCGTCGCTCGTAGCCAGCGGCTCTTTGCCCGCCGCTCGCGGCTCGTGGCTCGTCGCTCGTGGCTCGCGGCTCGTCGCTCGTGGCTCGTGGCTTGCCGGTCGTCGCTCTCCGTTCGTTTCACCGCCCAGAACGCCCGCCACGGCGGGTAAACTCCGGACGCGCAGGGCAACGCCATGCCGAAAACACGGCCTTCTGCGATTTTCGCGGCGTGCCCTGCGGCCTCTGCGGTTCGGTCGGTTAGAGAAGGTTCTTACTTGACACTATGGACCGGGGGGCATATCGTGGGATTGTCGAGGCGCGGGAAATATGGGGAAATATGGCAACGCTACCCCAATTACCGGAAAGGGCGGACGGGTGATGCCGGAAATATGGGTAGCGTCCCCAGGTTTTCCAAAGGGGAAATTGTGAGGTACCAGGATTACCGTGAACAAAGCCCGGTCTATCATGCACAGATGGACCAGTATGATCTCAGCAACCCTGTGGACCAAGCCCGCTTCAGAACCTCGGTGGACGCGCTCAAGGGGTACTTCGGGATGGTAAACGCATATCAGGCTGGGGCTATTGATTATGACACATTCAGAGAGGCGGTAAGTTCAGAGTACCTAACCAATGCTTCTGGTGGGGCAAGTGTGGGCGGCACAGACCGGCGGTTTGCTCCGCGGGCGACTGTGACAGGTGATATCATATCCGGCGCTGTCGACGCGGTAAAGGCGGGGGCGGCTTGGGTGCAGTCGGAAGCGCCGAAGGCGTGGAGTTGGGTGGATTCGACAGCAACGTCGACATGGAATTGGGCGGGTTCAACGGGCACCTCGACATGGGATTGGACGAGTTCGACGGCGACCTCGACATGGAATTGGGTGAGCAATACGGCCGAAAGCGTATGGAACTGGTTCTGATGCGCCCGCATCTTGCATCACGGATGTTGGCAGAGTTCGTGTGGGGAGAGTTGTCGATGCAAACGAAAGCCCTCATGCTGCAGATTGCTTGTGCCGCCGTCTCGCTGTCTTCGTGCGCCGCTCAGGACGACGGAGGGACCGGCGGGGTGAGTGCTCCGCAGAGAAATGAGGCGCCTTCATTGGCTACGGACTGGCCGCTGTCAGACGAGGCGGCGCGGGGACTTCAGAAGAGCGAGGCGGACCGTTTGGGAGTTCCCTGCTTTTCGCGACTGGACCTGGGCGATTCGGCGTTCGTTGATCTCGTGTTTGTTCCCGCCGGAACCTTCCCGATGGGGAACGCTTCCGATTATTCCAATCCTGCGCGCCTCGTCAGGATAAGCAATGGATTCCTGATTGCAAAGTACGAAGTGACCTGGCGCCAGTTCCTGAGAGCGGTTGATCTGGCGGAAACGGATGGGATAACGAGAGATAGCGTTTCGCGTCTGAAGGAGAGACGCACGGATTGGCTGGATATTCCTGCCGACGTGGACTGGTTGCTTGCGGATAAATTCTGCAGACGTCTAACAGATTCCACGGGCGTCACGGTGCGGTTGATTACGGAAGCCGAATGGGAGTATGCTGCTCGCGCTGGGACAATGAAGCCGTACGGGCAGTGGGATTCCATTGACGACAAAAAGGCGAACATAGGGATGTGGCCTGGGCCCAACGGCCAGACCGTCTACGGAATCAGACTTGGGTTGGTGCCCGGTGGCCAGTATGAACCGAACAGGTGGGGCATTCACGACATGATGGGGAATGCCCAGGAGTGGTGTAAGGACAACTATACCAATAAACTAGCGATAAGCGATCTCGGTGCGGTTGACCCCGTTACGGTGAAGAGGTGGAGTCCGTTCCGTGTGCTCCGGGGCGGCAAATGGCATGGCGCTGAAACGGTGTTTCACAGAGACGGTGACGCTGAAAGTAGTCTGGGTAGAGGCATTCGGCTTGTAGTAGAGATCAACGATGCAGTTCGGGCAAAATTGGTGAGTTGTACGGGTCCAGGGGAGAGTTAGAGTTCGGGGGGATTCGGGGGACAATTCAATCCCGTTCGGCCCGCTGATTGCACCACACGGCGGGCGAACCGGTACTCGCGTTTCCGCTGTGGTGCTGGCGGACTGTTGTCCCACGCTTTCGGGGTGCATCGGTAACGGTCGGTATTCCGTCGGACCCGGCACTGAAAAGGGGTCTGCCGTGAGATTCCACCTGTTCGGTCTGGCGCCCATCCCGGTCGCCTGGGAGCGGTGTGGCTGCCGGATTGCCGCGCTGGTCTGGAACATGGCCAAGATGCTGAAGCGCCACGGCCAGGAAGTGGTCCTTTACGGCTCGGCGGGAACGGATGCCCCGTGCGACGAGTTCGTGGAGATCGTCGGGCCTCTGGCGCTGCGAGCGGAGTGCCGGCCGGGTGATATTGCGTCTGTGACGACGGGGTCAGGAGCCTCACAGAT
>JAPLKX010000005.1 GCA_026387845.1 Candidatus Hydrogenedentota bacterium
CTCTTTCACCTCGAAGCGAGTTCTTGATTGGGCTTGTAAAGGCAGGCCATTCCGCCATCCCGGGGTCTTGGTGTGAACACGGTGGGTCTCTTGATGCGACGCAGCGAGACCGCAAGCGGCAAGATGCCGCTTCTACATTGGGCGCAAGCGGCAAGATGCCGCTTCTACATTGGCCGCAAACGTAGACGCGGCATCTTGCCGCGTTTCTTACGTGCGGATCCGGGCCGCACCACAATGGGTGTAGGTTGGGCGTCAGGATCAGGTAAGATGGGTTTATGATGAAAGAGGCAGCAACGAAAAAGGCGTTTATCCGTGCGGATTGGGCGTGGATGGCGCTCGTCCTTGGGTTGATCATCGTCGTGGGCACGAACGCCTATACGTTCAGACTTCTGTCGCAGCAAAGGGAGCGAAACCGCAGCCAGGCACAGGAGATCCCGGCGACGTTTGATTCCGGGCTGCGGGACTTTCGCGTAGTAAACGCCCACGACCACCTGTTTTCGCGCAGCCACCTCGACAAGTACCTGGATGCGGCAAAGGAAACGGGCGTTGTTCAAACCATTTTTGTGGCAAGTTCCGAGTACACGATGATGGGCGCCGGCCACGACCAGGCCAAGGGCAACCACGAGAACACCGTGGAGATCCTCGAGGCCGCTGCGGAAAATCCATCTCAACTGGTGGCGTTCTGCGCCATTCACCCGGATGATCCGCAAAAGCTCGAGCGCCTCAAGTCCTACGTGGCGCAAGGAGCGCGGGGGCTCAAACTCTACACGGGCCACGCCAACTTCTATCAGCACCCGCTCGATTGGGAAGGTATGGAAGAAATATATGCCTACTGTGAAGAGACCCGCCTCCCCCTCTGCTGGCACGTCAACATCAACAAGTACCTCGCCGAGTTCGAGCGCGTCATGCAGCGCCATCCAAACATGGTCGTCATCGTGCCGCATTTCGGTGTGACGTTCTTCGAGCCGCGGCAGCAGCCGTTCCGCGAGTTCCAGCGGCTCCTCGATACCTACCCCAACCTGTACACCGACACCAGTTTCGGCACACGCGACATCCTGGTCTCGGGGCTCGAAGCCGTGAGCGGTGACGTCGAAACGTTCCGCGCGTTTTTCGAGAAGTACAGCGACCGCATCCTGTTTGGCACGGACATGGTGATTACGGGCAACAAGGAAAAAACCGCTGATTGGATAGCAGCGGTGGTGCGGGCGTGCCGGGACGTCCTGGAAAAAGAGACGTTCCATTTCTACATGGGCGCGAAGGGCTCGCCCTACGCGTCAAAAAAGGCCAACAACGTCTACGGCGCGTACAGGGGCCTCCACCTCAGCGACGACATTCTGCGCAAAATCTACGAAACCAACATCAACAAGATCCTGCCGCCGCCGTCTGCACGCTGATCCGTGCACCAAAATGTTGCGGTGTTGTCAACGTCCATCCATGCGGACTTCGAACTCCACCTCATCCTCGATTGGAGTGCCATGTTCGTCCAGTTCCGGGATCTCCGGCTTGAGACGCCGCGCCTCCCTGACCGCCCCGTAGTGAGTCGCCGCCTGTGTCCAACCCATGGCCCGATAAAACGAAATAGCACCAAGATTATTGTTTGTTGTGATGAGCCACAGCCGCCGACATCCTTCGGCTTCTGCAGTACGGTGCAGACTCTGAAGCAGGAAACGCCCAACTCCTTGGCGAGGTCGGATGGCTATCACAACAACCGCCTCGCATTCGC
>JAPLKX010000478.1 GCA_026387845.1 Candidatus Hydrogenedentota bacterium
CACTGTTCCGCCGTCGCAAGCGTCAGCAGTTGTTGCGCGCAACGCTGCCCCGGCAAATCCGAAATGTACAGGTGGTCGCCAAGCAGAAGAAGAAACGGCTCGCCCGCGACGAATTCCCTGGCGCAGTACACCGCGTGCCCGTAGCCCAGCGGTTCGTCCTGCTGCGCAAACGACAGACGGCGGATCAGGTCATCCAAACGCCGCGCCTGTTCCCCCGCCCATTCCGCATTTTGATAGGCCTCGATCAACCCGTTGCGGAGAAGGCCCAACTGCTCAAGATATTTTTCCTGATCGCCCGGCGCGCAAACTACGCAGATCTCGTCGATCCCGCTGTCCAGCGCTTCTTCCGCAATGATTTGGATGACCGGTTTGGCGAGCCCGTCCCGGTCCACTACCGGCAGCATCCCTTTCTGCACCGGATCCGCAACCGGATAAAGGCGCACGCCCCGCCCCGCCGCTGTGATTACGGCCTTTCGAATCCGCACCAGACTCTCCTCCTAACCGTTCGGCTACCCTCGCATCGTAGACGCGACGTCCCCGTCGCGTCATTTCCAGTATACGTCCGATCCGTCGGATCCGTCCGATCGGTCCGATTCAAAAATCATACCACCGCCCAGCCCAATTACCGCAAATACCCCAGACTCTCCCTTCTCATCATTCATTGCCGCGTTTCGCGTTCCGCGTTTCATTGGGCCCCCGCCTTCAAATCGCCCAATCCCAAGTAACCCAGGCTCTCCAGTTGCTGCTTCTGCTCCGCCGAAACAGCCGTCGCCACCGGCTCGGCCGCGCCCGTCTTAATAGACGCTATCATGCCGTCGAGCACCGTCTCAACACCCTCGACCCGCGACCCGCCCAATTCCGCCAGATTCTTCTGCTCGCCGGGATCCGCCGTCAGATCGTAAAACTCCCGCGCCGCATGCTTCCTCGGGTTGTCCGCATTCGCATGAATGATCTTCTCGGTCCGCGTCCTGACCGACTGCAACACGTTGTTCTCGAAATCGTTCTCCGCATAGACGTACGCGATATCGCCGTTCAGGAACGAGCCGTCTCCCTCCAGCAACGGCTTGCCCGGCATCTTCGGATCCGGCTGCAACCCCGCCAGGTGCAGCAGCGTCGGCGCCAAGTCAATGTGCCTGGCAAACCCCGTGTTGCGCTGGCCCGCACCCGCGTTCGCCGGCAGTTTCACCATCAACGGGACCCGCACAAGCTCGTCAAACAGCGTCTGCCCATGCCACCACCCGTCATGGTCGTAAAACTCTTCGCCATGATCCGCCACAAACACGATCACGCTGTTGTCATAAAGGCCCCGCGACCGCAACCCGTCCAGAAACTCGCCCAAATGGCCGTCCAAAAACTCCAATTCGCTGTTGTACGCATCCATCATCGGCTGTCGGTATTTGTCCGGATCAAGCGTCTTCGACTCGACGCCCGTCGGCGTCGGCGGCTGCAACACCGACCGCGCATATCCCACACCCGGCTTGTGGTGGTCCATGAAGGGGTCGTGCGGGTCCATGTAATGAACGAACAGGAAAAAAGGCCGGCCCTTGTAATTTGGCGTGTCAAGCCAACCCAGCGCTTCCCGCGTCACCACATCCGCCGGCTGATAATAATCCGTCACCGACATCTTCCCAGACACCCGCGCCATCACAGCCTGCCGCACGATCCGCAGCATCTGGTAAATCGACAGGCGCGACGCCGACTCCCGCGCCCTGAAATAAAGACTCGGCTTCAGGTCGGTATATTCCAAGAAACCCTGCCCAAAATTAAACGCCGCGCAGATGTTCGGATTGTTCGAAAATCCTTTCGTGTAGTAGCCGCCGTCGCGCAACAATTCCGGAAACGTCACGATATCGTCCGGCAGCATCGAGACTTTCCCCGTCGCCGTGTGCGACGCCGGGTACCGGCCCGAGAAGATCGTGGCGAACGACGGTTTGGTCCACGAGGCTTGGGCGAACGCCGATTCAAAAAACACCGCGTCTTTGGAAAACCGTTCAAGCTGTGGCGTGTTGGCCACAGCATCCGCTTTGTATAGTTTCAGATAATCCGCCCTCAGCGCATCTGCCGCGATCAGGATCAGGTTGGGGCCGGTTGCTATGCCTTGATGAACAGCCACAGGCGCCGTGCCGGCGGGCGCAATATGGTCGTACGCCGCCCCGCCCGCCACCATCAACAAAAACAGGAACGGCGCAACCGCCGCAGCAACCGGCCCGCGCACGGCTTTCCGAACCCCTTTGCCGCCCAGGGCCGACGCCAGTGCCGCCGCTATGGCCGCCCCCGCGAACACGGCCGCAAAACCTATCAGGTGCCGCATGGTCAGGGGGCGCGACATCAGCACGTCCCGCTTGAACCGCCATATCGCGATCCCCGCGCTGGCCGCCACCGAGCCGCCAAGCGCAATTCCCAAGACCGTCGCAGATGACATGAACTTGTCGAACAGGAGCGATACAAACGCCAGCGCCGCTGCTATCGCCAGCCCAAATCCTGCAAAAAACACCCCGTACGCCAGCGGGCCCCACCAATAGGCCGAGTACTCTGCAAACCCGCCCAGGCTCGACCCTATCCAAGATGCTTCCCCGATTGCGACCGCCGCGCCCGCGATCAATCCCCCGCCGATCCCGCCAAACGCATAGCCCAACAGCTTGCGCCGGTACTCGGCCACGGCTTCCGGGGTAATTCTGACGGTGGCGGACTCGGCCTTCGCCACTTCCTGCCGGGCCGCCGCCAGTTGCGCCTGGATTTCCTCCTTGCGCGGCCGCGAGCGCAGGAAAAAGATCGGCGCGCCGATCAGAAACGGCACCACGTCGCCGACCCACCAGCCCAGATGCGCAAACAGCACCGAAGACGCCACGCCGCTGGTCGCCCCTAGCAGTTTGGCGAAAATGATCTCGCGGATTCCCTCGCCCCCGATCGACGGGCCGATCACCGTGCCGTAGATCATGATCGGGCTGGCAAACAGGATATCGAGCAGGTTCGTGCCCTGCGCACGGATCGCCATCATCGTCCCAAAAAACATGAAACACGTGCTCAGATGCACCCAAAGACCGCAGCCCACCGCCGCAAGAAGAAGACCCCGCCGCCCGCTGTACGCCGTGATGGCCCCGCCAAGCTTGTCCACTTTGTTGCGGACCCCTGCCGGCGCCGGGATCACGGCGATCAGCACCTGCACCGCACGAGGCACTAGAAGCAGCAGGAACGACACCAGCACAAACATCCCAAGCACCGACAAAATCACCAGAAGTACCGGCAGATTGATATTCAGCAGACGGAAACCCAGCGGGAATGTCAGAAAAACCAGAAACGTCAGCGAAATAAAACCAATCAGCTTCTCGACCGCGATCACCGTGGCCGACTTGATCACCTCGCCCGTGTACCGCGTCGAATCGTAAAGCCGGTAGCCGTCCAGCCCGATCGTGCCCGGAAGGAAGATGCCGATGAACCGTCCTACAAACCAGCTCTGCGTCATGTACCAAAACGGCATCTTCAGGTCCTGGCCGCGCAGAAGCAGCCGCCAACGAACGATTCCCGCAAAAAGGCCCGTCA
>JAPLKX010000009.1 GCA_026387845.1 Candidatus Hydrogenedentota bacterium
TACGTCCTTAAATTTCGCTAAAAATATGTTCATGCGCCGCCGCTCCTTTCTCATGTTTGTGTTTGAACAGACAAGATCATGAGAATGCGACTGGCGCATTTTCAATTATTCTGGGTTGTGGGCAAAGCCCACGTCAGGTCCCTTTCGTCCTTTCTTTGGAGCCGCCGTTTGATTTTTCGTCCTTCATCCTTCATCCTTCAACCTTCAAAATGAAAGGAGCACATCATGCGCAAGGGCAACGGATGGTCGCGGCGGGGTTTCATGGCGGCATGCGGCGGCGCATTAAGCGCGGCGGGTATAGCGGCGCCCGCGGGAGCGGATGAACAACCCGCGCCCGATCCCGGCAGCTATCACGAACCCGCGCGCAACATCCCGATCGCGCGCAACGCCGACCTCGTCGTGGTGGGCGGCGGGCCGGCAGGGTTTGCCGCGGCGTTATCCGCGGCACGGAACGGGGCCAAAGTCGTGCTGGTCGAGCAATTCGGCTACCTCGGCGGCACGGCGACCGCATCGCTCATGGCGAACATCAACGGGTTTCGTAACCAGGTCGAGCCCGACGCCACGCAGACCGTCCGCGGCGTCGCCGAAGAAGTCGTGCTCGAACTCAAGCAGCTCAACGCACTCGGCAAAAGCCCGTACCCGCAGAAATCTTATCCGACCCTGCCCGGCCAGATGGAGTACAGCTACGCGATTGACCCCGAGCGGTTCAAATACGTGATCCTGCGGATGTCCGTCGAGGCCGGGATCGACCTCATGCTGCACACCTGGTTCTGCGACAGCATCGTGGACGGCGGCGCGATCAAAGGCGTGATCGTCGAGAACAAGTCCGGTCGGCAGGCGCTGATGGCCAAGGTGGTCGTGGATGCGTCGGGCGACGCCGACGTGTCGGCGCGGGCCGGCGTCCCGTTCTGGCAGGCGCCGCTCGACAAGACGCCCCGGCTCGACAACTCGCTCATGTACAGAATCCAGTTCGGCGACAAACGGCCCAACGGCCAGTACAACGTCGATTTCGGCAGGGACGCCGTGGTGTGGGGGCCGGGCGCGACGCCCATGGACGGCACGAACGGCGACGCCCTGTCCAAGGCCGAAATCGCGGCGCGGCTGGGCGTGTACGAAGACCTCGCCGAGAAGCAGAAGAAAAACCCCGAGCTGGCCGATGCGAAAATCATCGAGACCCCGCCCCTGATCGGCGTGCGGCAGACAAGGTTCATCGAAGGCGAGTACAAACTTACCGCGGACGACGCGCTCGAAGGCCACCGGCACGACGACGTGGTCGCGATGAGTTCGTGCGCCATCATCCACTACTACGGCTACCGCAGGTACCTCAAACACGAAGGCTACGACATCCCCTACCGGTGCCTCGTGCCCAAGGCGGTAGACAACCTGCTCGCCGCCGGCCGCTGCATCTCGAGCGAGCAGCAGCCCTACGAATCACACCGGGCGATGATCCCCATCATGGCCATCGGCCAAGCCGCCGGAACCGCCGCCGCCCTGGCTGTCGAGACCGGCTCAACACCCCGCAGCCTCGACGTCCCCAAACTCCAGGAACGCCTCAAATCCCAAAACGCCGTGCTGGGACTACGAGGATAACAGTCATGAGCCTTTAGCGGGGTTTCTTGAATTGCATCGCGGGGGCTATAATCCCGACTGGAAGGTTGGGGTAGAACCGCAGCGGACGTGAATGAAGCAGCGGGGGGTAGTACATGCCTATAAGTTGGAATGAAATCCGACATAATGCCATCCGTTTCTCCCGCGAGTGGTCAGAGGAATATCGCGAAGACGCGGAAGCGAAGACGTTTTGGGACGAATTCTTCGGCGTATTCGGTGTGCGGCGTCGAACAGTAGCGAGTTTTGAGCATCCAGTCCGCAGCATCCGGGGTACCTACGGTTATATAGATTTGTTTTGGCAAGGAATGGTGCTGGTCGAACATAAGAGCCGTGGGCATTCACTGGACAAAGCGGAGAGTCAGGCGTTCAGCTATATTCAAGATTTGGCGCGCGCCGGCAGACATGATGAGATACCGCGGTACGTGCTTCTCTCGGATTTTGCCCTTTTTGCACTGTATGACCTGGAACCGGAAGATCCGCGCGACCTGCCTCTGTTTGACCAATTTCATTATCGCCACGTGGAGTTTCCGCTGGCGGATCTTCACAGGTATATTCATGAGTTTGCATTCATTCCAGGGTACAAGCAGCATCATTTTGCCGATCAGGATCCTATCAACATCAAGGCGGTTGAAATCCTGGGGCATTTGCACGATACGCTCGAGAGTGGGGGTTACCGGGGTCACGAGCTCGAGCGGTTTTTGGTGCGCATTTTGTTTTGTTTGTTCGCTGAAGACACGGGACTTTTCGAGCGCGAGTCGTTTCACCTCTATATTGAAAATCGGACTTCTGAGGATGGTTCCGATCTTGGTCAGCATCTGGCGCGCCTTTTTGAGGTCCTCAACACGCCCCCTGAAGAACGACAGGCCAATCTCGATGAAATGTTAGCAGGCTTTCGTTACGTGAACGGCGAGTTGTTTGCCGAACGGCTTGGTTTTGCCGATTTCAACCGGGAAATGCGAAACGCCCTTCTTGGCTGTACCCGGTTCGACTGGTCCAAGATCTCACCAGCCATCTTTGGATCCCTTTTTCAGGCCGTTATGCAACCCAAGGAACGCCGACAACTGGGCGGCCATTACACCAGCGAACGCGACATTCTGAAAGTGGTCCGGTCGTTGTTCTTGGACGAGTTGCGGGCCGAATTCGCACGGGTGAGGAAAAACAGGGCTCAACTTGCGCGGTTTCACACGAAATTAGGCACACTTCGTTTCTTTGATCCCGCTTGTGGATGTGGAAACTTCCTTGTGTTGACGTATCGCGAGTTGCGCGAACTGGAGATCGAAGTGCTGACCACACTTCATCGGAGACGCAAAGGGGAGGAAGAGGAACTTGACATCCATGCCTTGTCAGTCGTGGATGTGGACGCGTTCTATGGAATTGAGATCCAGGAATGGCCGGCTCGGATTGCGGAAGTGGCCATGTGGTTGATGGATCATCAGATGAACTTGCGTCTTTCAGAGGCGTTCGGTCGGTACTTTCACCGCTTGCCGCTGCGCAAGAGTGCGCATATCACACAGGGGAATGCGCTGCGCCTGGATTGGAAAGCGGTTCTGCCGCCCCAGAAGTGCAGCTATGTGCTGGGAAATCCGCCTTTTGTCGGCGCAAAGTTTCAGAATGACCAGCAGCGCGAGGAGATGGCGCTGGTAACAAACGGTTTGAAACACGCGGGCCTGCTCGATTACGTTACGGGATGGTACTTCAAGGCTGCTTCATACATAAACGGGACGTCCATCTGCGTCGGCTTCGTTTCAACGAACTCCATCTCGCAAGGGGAGCAAGTCGGAATCCTTTGGAATGAATTGTTCAGTCAAGGTATTCGGATTCATTTTGCTCATCGCACGTTTGCCTGGGAAAGCGAGGCACGAGGCAAAGCGCACGTCCATGTCGTAATTATCGGGTTTGGTCGGGGAAATAGCAGGGACAAACGCCTCTACCAATACGAGAATGGCAGCGCAACCGTAACTCATCCCCGCAACATCAGCCCCTATCTTGTTGAAGGTCGCAATATGGCCGTTGTCAACCGCGAAACGCCCCTGTGCGACGTTCCAGAGATAGGGATTGGAAACAAACCGATTGACGGTGGTTACTACCTGTTCTCGGAAACAGAAAAGGCGGATTTCGTGCGCCTGGAGCCTCAATCTGCACCGTTCTTTCGCCCATGGGTTGGCGCGGATGAATTTATCAACGGCTATACACGTTGGTGCCTGTGGCTGGGAGAGTGTCCACCTTCTCAGTTACGCAGAATGCCCGAGGCACGGAAGCGAATCGAAGCGGTGAAGGCATTCCGACTTGCCAGCAAGAGTCTCCCAACACAGAACCTTGCGTCTACTCCCACTCATTTTCACGTTGAAAACATGCCTGACATTGATTTCCTAGTCATCCCGAAAACCTCGTCGGAAAAAAGGGTCTATATACCTATTGGTTACGTGGATCGTGGAACTCTGGTTGGTGATGCATGCTTTATCCTTCCCTCCGACAACTTGTATTACTTTGGCGTCTTGACCTCGGCCATGCATATGGCTTGGGTGCGGCATGTGTGCGGTCGCTTGGAATCTCGCTACCGCTACTCGGCGAAGCTGGTCTACAACAACTTTCCCTGGCCCGAGAATCCGACAGAGAAACAGAAAGCAGCAGTGGAAACGAAGGCGCAACGCGTGCTTGACGTGCGCGCCAAGTACCCGGCGACCTCTTTGGCTGACCTATACGATCCACTGGCAACACCCAGGGATCTGACCGAAGCTCATAGGTCGCTTGATCGGGCGGTGGATCACTGCTACCGGCGCCAGCCTTTCAATGGCGACCTGAGTCGGATTACGTTTCTTTTCGATCTCTACGAGAAATACACGGCCGGTTTACTGCGCGTTGAAAAACCGCCAAGAAGGCGCTAGTGAAAAAGCCCGTGAAGCAACTCCTTGCTGCAATACGTGGAGCCATCTATGAACGAGCAAAATCCTGAAGGTCGAATTGCCACTGAAGTACGTGGGCGGGTTTTTTTGATGGGCCTGGACCGGACGGCGAAGCTGAACGGGTTGACGCCGAAGATGTTTGATGAGCTGAACGCGGCGTATAACGAGTTGGAGAACAACCCGGACCTGTGGGTGGGGGTGTTGTTCGCGCATGGGAAGCACACGACCGCGGGGCTGGACCTGCCTAAGTTTGTCAAGGTCATGCAGGAGGGCCGGAACCCGTTCCTGACGGACGGGGTGGACGCGTTCTTACGCGGGTTGGCTGGCAACCTGCGGCACGCGAACACGCACGGCTTGCAAGCGACCCGTGGCATGTGAAAACAAAGGTAAGTCGAACAAGGGACCTACCACAGTAAGGGATCAGGCAA
>JAPLKX010000509.1 GCA_026387845.1 Candidatus Hydrogenedentota bacterium
TTGTCGACGGCGCGGGAAAGACAGGTTTTGTGGGACACCTTCTGATCAAAGGAGGGCGGATCGAGGAGGTTTCCGAGTCCCCGATCTCCATCGATTGTCCAGCGCTTGATTGCACCGGCAAGGTAATGGCGCCCGGATTCATTGACGCGCACTCCCACATGGACTGGATTCTTCCGCTCCAGGGGCGTGACGAATTGAAGTTGCCGTTCATCGCACAAGGGTGCACGACGTTTGTTGCGGGAAATTGCGGGTACGGTGTTGCGGGGTTTCGCAAATCGAGTGCGCACAGAAAGGAGGTCACGCCGGGCCTGTTTCCCGACGCCGAGATGCGATGGGAAACCATGGCCGAATACTACGAGCATCTGCGCGGCGCCGGCATGACCCACAACCTCGCCAACTTCGCCGGCCACGGCACGATTCGCGCTTCGATGCGCGGAATGGAGCCGAGCCCGCTTACCGATGACGAGATGAAGGAACTTCTGGCACTTCTCGAAAAAGCAATGGACGAAGGTGCGATAGGCGTTTCCCTCGGCTTGCAGTATGCACCCGGCCTCTTTGCCACAATGGATGAAATCAAGCGCGTGGCGCAGTTGGTCAAGAGCAAAGACAAAATCCTTGCCGTCCACGGTCGGGCCTACTCGATATTGTCGGCGGAATATCCGCTCAATCCGCTCGGCCCTCCCCACAATCTGCTTGCGCTGAGAGAAATGATCGGCGTCGCGCGCGAGACCGGCGTGCGCCTTCAGTACTCGCACCTGATGTTCGCGGGCACGAAGTCGCACGGCACGTACCAGCAGTGTCTCGCCGAAATCGACGCCGCCATCGCGGAAGGGATCGATGTGCAAACCGATTCGTATCCCTACCATTGCGGGAACTCGATCCTTGGTGTCATCATGCCCAAGTGGTTCCGCGAAAAACTCCCGGACAACTACCGCAACCCGGAAGCGCTCAAGAGACTCGAAATCGAGATCTCTGCACTTTCGATGCTGGTCGGCTTGAGCTACCCCGACATTCAGGTCACGTCCGTCACTCATCCGGACTTTAAGCAGTATGAAGGCATGTTCCTGTCGGACATCGCGCAAAAGCGGGGCCGCAGTCCTTTCGAGACCTTCATCGAGATCGCCGAGAAGAGCGGAGAACGGGATACGCGCGTCTTGCTCCACAATTACAGCAATATGGAGATTATCGACGCACTCATGCAGTACCCGGCCTGCTTGTTCATGACGGATGCGCTGCCGGGGAAAGAGAACAGAAACCCCGCGTCGTACGGCAGCTTCCCGCTTTTCCTGCAATACGCGCGGGACCGAAACCGGATCTCAATGGAACAGGCCGTCCGCAAAATGACGGGCGCCACAGCGGACCGTTTCCGTCTCAAGGACCGCGGTTATCTCAGAAAGGGTATGGCGGCCGACGTCACGGTGTTTGATTGGCGCGCGGTCAAGGACAACACCAATGCTACTGAATTCGACAGATTCCCCACGGGCATCGAAGCTGTGTTCATGAACGGGAAACAGGTGCTGCAGAATGGTAAAGTGAACGGCCAAGTCCGGGCCGGACAGATTGTGCTTCCCGAGAGATCGTCCCAGGTCGGTGAACGGGTCTGACTCGTCAAGCAGCGTCAGACCGGGCGGCGGTTCCCGAAAACTTTCCCCGAAACCCCTTCCTCCTTGACGGACAAGGACTTATGGTATATGACCGGGTTGAGGCCAGATGCGACGAAGGTCTACGAGAACCGCACGCAGTTTCGAAAGAATGTGCCCGACGCCTCGGCCATCCCGCAGAGCTTTCAGAAAGCGGGATACCGTGTGGCGCACGTGGGTAAGATCTACCATTATGGCGTGCCATCACAGATTGGCACCGACGGACTTGACGATCCGGCTTCATGGGAGAAGGTGGTCAACCCAAAGGGCCGAGACGTGGACGACATCGGAATGGTGGAAGTGCTGCGATCGGGTCCCGATGGCAAAGCCGTAACCGAAACCGGCAAGGAATTAAAAGACACGGGCGGCACGCTGAGCTGGCTGGCTGCCGAGGGCGGCGATGCCGAGCAGACAGACTGCAGAGGCGCCGCCGCGGCGATTCAGTTGCTTGAGGAGTACACGGCAGGTTCGAAGCCTTTCTGTCTTGCCGTCGGGTTTTGTCGGCCGCACACGCCTTTCGTTGCGTCAAAATCCTATTTTGGACTCTATCCACGCAACGAAATCCAATTGCCCGACATCCCGCCGAAGCTGAAAGAGCTTTTCCCCGCGCCCAGTCCTTACCAAGGCCTTATTCTGCCCTTACAAAGGCTCCTGAAGGGCGTCAACGGTTTTGCAACATACTGTTTTAATGAGCCTTACGTACCATGGATGCGCAACTGCTTGTTGCACATACGGCAAGGCCATCAGCCTTCATAAGCCATTGGCTTACAATAAGTACAAGTTTTCAGGAACCACCGGCTAAACGCCTAAGAGGGGACGGGTTAGAACCGTGGCGGCAGGCTAGGTTTTAATGCGATGGCCCTGCTTAGTTCTGACCTCAAGAATTCCCATTTGTCCTGATGATATATGATCAGCATCACATAAGGTCGTAGGTTCGAATCTTACCACCGCTATTCATGTCACCCGAGGTGGCAGGTGTCTCCGTTGGCTTCAATGGATGGCTGCAGCGGTGGACGTTTACACCATTTCTTTTCCTTCGAGCAAGACTCTCAGGCCCATTAAGTGCGCCAAGTCCTTGATGTTCTCCGAGTGATCCCCGTAGAAGAGGACGCGGTGCAGCAGCGTCATCATGTCGTCCGGCAACACGCCGGCACCCCAGTTCTGGAGGAGGGCTCGGGCATTGTCGACTCCAGCCACCAATTGCGTGCGGCATCCGCGGTCATCGAAATCGCAGATTTCGGTAATGGTGCCCGTGGTGACGAGGATGGTATCCAAATTGGCGAGTTTCGCCCAAGTCACTTTCTGGCCGAGGTCTTTGTCCATGAAGACTTCGAGCGACGCGCCCAAGTTGTCGTCGCGGTGGTTGCGGATGCTGAAGGGCAGGCGCTCGGAGGCGGGGCCATGCATCTTGGTGGGGGCCACGCAGTGGGCATGTATAACGGCGTTCTTGGCGGTGTCGTTGAGTGGGTCGGTGTTGAATCCGGGCAGGCCGAACGCATACAGAAACATGAGCATCGTCAGGGTGGAATCCATGTCGGCTTCACAGGCTCCGACGACACCTTCATCGAGCAGTTTGCTGAATCCCAGACAGGGATAGCCGAGTTTTTGAATGGGAATCCCTCCGAGACATTTGACGGTGGTGGCCTGGGCGCCGCGTTCGATCATGATTTTCTTCATCGCGAGGTAGGTCTTGCACGACTTGACGATTTCCTCGTGAGACGGTTCCACGATTTCGCGGGCCTGGGAAATCCAGTAGGCCTTGGCCTCGCGTTCGGCGTCTTCGGTAGCGATCGATTCGTGAACCTGGATGAATTCGCCGGGAGTGATCTCAATCACCTCGGGCCCGAGTTTCGCGCGTACCGCGTCGAAGTCGCGGGCGGCCGCGGTTCCCGCCGCACACCCGGGCTCGCCCATCAGAATAATTCTGGACTGCTTCATGCGAACGGGGACGCGCAAGAGCGCGGCCAGGCGGTCGATTTCCGCGAGGTCGCGCGACGGCGCCAGAATCACGCGCACCCCGGCCTTTTGCATGCGGGGGACGTACATCCAGTCGTGGCCGCTGAAGGGCTGCGAATAAATGGCAACCGGCTTCCCGGTCTCCGCGAGGATTTTGAACGGTTGGGCATTTCCGAAGGACAGGTGGATCCCGAGAATGGCATCCGCCCCCGAATCATTGATTTCGGGCAGTAGTTGGGTAACCGCCTCCGAACGGTTGGCGATGAGGTTGCCGCCGACAAACTCGACGTCTCCGAGCGCGGCCTGGACCTGCTGCAGGTAGGGCGCAAACTTTCGATCTATCTCGCCCTGGGCGTCGAAGTCCGGCTTTGGCCAGGCGCCGCCTGTTCCCAAGTAGACCACATAGATGCGCACCGGGGGCAACGCGGGCCAGCCCGCCGCTTGCGCCGCGGCGTACGGACGGAACGGCAATCCCCCCGCCATTACGGCGCCGCCCGCCACGGTGATCGTCCCCAAGAACTGACGCCGGCTGAATGAACCGCCCATAATGCGCTCCTTCCGTGTTTTACTGCTCTGAATCTCGAGACCCCAAGCATGTGCAAGACGCTCGTGGATTCTATCTCTTGCATTATAGCAGCGGATATTTCGCGGGCTCCAGCTTCGACACCGAACCCAAATCGCCGGATAAGCGCGGCGGCCTATGCCCGCGCCGGCGAATTGTTTCGGAATTGTCGTACCGCCGACAAATGGAGTCCCGTGAAACCATCTCAAATAGATTGAAGGTCGCCCGTCTACTTTCGACGGGGATGTTTGTGCACGACTAACAGTATCGTTGGCGCGCGTACTGCCGGCAAACGATTACGCCGCCGCCAGCGCGCGGATGACTTCTTCGTGAAGTATCCCTGAGCACTTGCCGTCGGCCGCTTCGAGGGCTGCACGCGCCTCCGTCCCGCCGAGCCGGCCCAGAGCCCAAGCCGACATGGCCCGGACGCGTTCGTCCTCGTCTTCCTGCAAGGCCTGGATCAGCTCCGGCACGTAACGCCGGTCGCGCGTATTGCCCATGGCCCGCGCGGCGTTCATCTGCCAGCGCCACCGTTCCGAAGGCGGCATGTAGAACATGTGCGGCCAGATGTGCTTCTCATAATATGCCGCGTCCATGTGTAACAGGCGCGTCAGGTCGAAATTGGCTGCACGGGCGGCCACCTTCTCATTCATCGGGAGTTCCTGGGCGAGCCACGCCTGGTTGCGCGGGCAGACGTCCTGGCAATGGTCGCATCCGTAAATCCACACGCCCATCGATTCGCGGAGATCGACGGGCGTGAGCCCTTCGCCGTGATACGTCAGGAACGAGATGCACTTGCGCGGATCGATTCGCCGCGGTCCTTCGAGCGCGCCGGTCGGACACGCCGCGATGCACGCGTTGCGGCACCATGCCGGGCAGCCAACGCCGATAGTCGATTCATCGGGCGGGAACTCGTGGTCGACGACAACGGCCAGCGGCAACACCCAGGAACTGTGTCGCGCCACCCGGTTAGAATAAAATAGGCAGTTCTTGCCGAAGTCGCCAAGCCCCGCGCGGGCCGCCGCAAGCCGGTGCGGCAAGTGAAACGGAACCTTCGATTGGACGCCGTGCTCACGGAGAAAAGCGCGAAAGGCTTTCAGCCTCCGCGTGAGACCGTCCCGGGTAATCCGGTCGTCGTCGAGATAGCATCGCCCGAATTTTCCCACGAGCGACGCAGGGAACGCCTCGCGACAGTAGCCATCGATAAGCACGATGATCGAACGCGCTTCCGGCATTATCCTCTTGGGATCTGTCCCATCCTGCAGGTCGATGCCGACGTTCTTCAGCCACGAATATGATTCCTCGCGCGACCGCAGGATTTCGTCCTGAGTCGCAAAAAGCTCAGCGGTAGTAAAACCGACGTCCTCAAAACCCAATTCGAGCGCGTGCTCGATAATCGTTTGTCTGGACAACAGGATGGCCACGTTCTCTATTCTCCATTGAAATCCGGCTTGACGCGAGTCGCGGGCATTATCCTGCGCGGCCAGCCCAGGATCAACTGCTCCCCGGGTGTCAGATTGTTTCGTCAAGATGTCAAGACCTGGTGAAAATACCCCCTTTGGGATCTGCGAGTCGGTGCCAACTGGAAGCTGAGACACCGGGGGCTGGGGCGTGTACCGCGGATGCCGAAACTCTTCGAAATTGCCTCAATGTCTTTGGAAGGTCTTGACGCGGACCACTTCAGGGTGGTTGGCCTCGATCAATATCGCAGGTCTAATCGCCGAAACGTAGCGGGGGTGTA
>JAPLKX010000613.1 GCA_026387845.1 Candidatus Hydrogenedentota bacterium
CGGATGGACGTCTGGCTGGCCCAGGATGTCAAACAGCGCCACCGCCAGTGGGTGACCCGGCAAGCCGGCCCGGACAAAGCGGAGATTGCCGCCGTCAATGGGTGGTCGTTTGAAGACGCCCCGGAAAAAGACATGGTGCGCGAGGAAGTCAAACTGACCGTGCTGCCGGCGGATGAGAAAGGCCGCGTGATTGACTTCGAGATCGTCCTGACCAACGTGTCCGGCCAGCTTGTCGTATTTGAAGGGGCAAAGAATAAGGGCTATGGCGGCCTGTGTTTCCGGCCGCACGCCGACTTCAAACCGTTTACGTTCACGACGGCCCAGGGCGTTTCGGCCGAAGACGCCCTCAGGTGCGACACGCCGTGGGCCGACGTGTCGTGGACTGCCGGCGGAAAGACGAGCGGTCTTGCCATTTTCGAGCATGCCTCCAACCCCGGCTACCCGTTCCCGGGCTGGATCTTCCGTCATTATGCGTTTTTGGGCGTATCCTGGCCTCATGAAAACACCCACGAACTCAGGCCGGAGCAATCATTCAGGCTGAAGTATCGGGTCTACGTTCATCGCGGCAACGCCGTGGATGCGGGCGTCGCCGCCGCTTTTCAAAAGTATGCTGACACAAAATGAGCAGGGGAAACTGAATCGTACACGGGGGGACGGTACATGTCCAAAGTGTCCGACCATGGGTACAACGGCGTCCATCCGGACGAGCCGCTCAAGCGCCAAGACCTCCAGCGGCTGGTGCAGGAGTTGCGTGCGGAAAACCAGCAACTCCGAGAAAGCTACACCACCCTGAAAGAGACTGAGCGGGCCCTGCGCCTGCTGGTGGACAGCCTTCCCGGCGTGGCTTACCGTTACAGGATCAAAAACCGGTGGTTACTCGACTTCATTGGTAAAAACTGCGTCGAACTTAGCGGATACCCGCCTGAATATTTTGTGGAAAAGGGCCACAGCTTCGTCGAGTTGATCCACCCGGACGATCAGGCCCGCGTGCTGGAGTGCGCCAGCGAGGGAGTGACCAACCACCGGCCCTTCAGTTCCGAGTACAGGATCCGCACCGCCGACGGGTCGGAAAAGTGGGTGCTCGAAAAGGGCCAGGGCGTATGGGAAGACGACACGCTGGTCGGGACCGAAGGGTTTATCCTCGACATTACGGCGCAGAAACAGGCCGAGCACGAAATCACCGAGAGCAAGGAGCGGTATCGCAGCCTTGTTGAACTGTGCCCGGACGGCATCGCGATCCATGATGGCATCCACCTGCTTTATGGGAATGCCGTTGCACTCGAACTGTTCGGCGGAACCACGCTCGAAGAGGCGCAACAACGCACCATCGCCGACGTCATTCACCCTGACTGCCACGAGCTCGCCCGCAAGCGAGTGGGGGCCATGCTGCGCGGCGAACCGACCCCGCTCGTTGAAGAGGTGTTCGTCAGGGCCGACGGCACCTGTTTTGACGCGGAAGTCGCGGCACGGCCCATTGTGTACCAGGGGAATCCCGCCGTGCTTGTCATTTTCCGCGATATCACCTCGCGAAAGAAGACTCACCAACGCCTTCAGGAAGCCCTGTCGCGGTTCGAGGCCGTGGTCGAGCAGACGCCTCTGGTCGCCGTACAGGGAGTTGACAGAGACGGCAGGATCCGGCACTGGAACCGGGCGTCGGCCGCTCTGTTCGGCCTGTCGGCGAAGGAGGTCGAAGGCAAACGGCTGCAGGATATTTTCCCCACGCCTGACGGGTCCAACTCATTTTTGCAGTCGGTTCAGCGCGTATGGGACACGGGGCAGGCGCTCCCGCCTTGCGAGTGGGAGTTCGTGTTGCCCAACGGGGTGCGCCGCTGGGTGTACGCGACGATATTCCCGATTCTCCAGGACGGCGTCACGGAAGAAGCGTTTGTCATGCAGATCGATATAACGTCGCGGCGCCAAATGGAAGAAGAACTTCGGCAAACCCAGGAATTACTGCGATCCATCGTGGTGAATCTGCCGCTGGCCGTATTCCTCAAGGATGCCAAAGAATTCCGGTTCCTGCTGTGGAACAAGTGCAACGAGGAGATGCTCGGCCTGTCCGAGGCCGAGGTCCTTCACAAGACCGATTACGACCTGTTTCCCAAAGAACAAGCCGACTGATTCCGCGAGGCCGACCTCAAAACCATACAGGCGGGCCGGCTCACCGACACTCCGGAAGAGCCCATCACCTCAACCTCCGGAACGCGCATTCTCCACACGCGCAAAATCCCCATTTTCAATTCAAAAGGCGAACCGACGTTTTTGCTGGGCATCAGCGTCGACGTGACCGAGCAAAAACGGGCCGAGCAGGCGTTGCGCGAAAGTGAAGCCAAATACCACACCCTGTTTCAGTTCTTTCCCGACCCCGTATTCCTCGAGACGCCCGACGGCGCCATCATCGACTGCAACACTGTCGCCTGCGATGTATACGGATACGACAAGGCCAGCATGGTCAAACTCACAGTCGCCGACCTCATCCCGCCCGAGTTGATCCCCCGGCTGAGCGAGATGTTCGAGGACCTTAACGAAGACCGCCTGATCGAGGCCATGGGCAAGACGCGCGACGGCAAGTTGTTTCCGACTGAAGTGACGGCCCGGTTTATCGACGTCGGGGGCCAGCAGCAGGTCCTCGTGCACGTCCGCGACATCAGGGAGCGCAAACGGGCCGAAGAAGAAAAGGCAAAACTCGAGTCGCAGATTCTTCAGGCACAGAAGCTGGAGAGTCTTGGCGTTCTGGCCGGGGGCATCGCGCACGACTTCAACAACCTGTTGACGGCCGTCCTGGGTTACGCGGATTTAACCGAGGCGGAACTGTCGCCCACCTCGCCGCTTCGGGAGAACGTCCATCAGATTGTTCAAACGGCGCGGCGCGGCGCCGAGCTAACCAAGCAGATGCTCGCGTACTCGGGCCGGGGGAAATTTTTGATCCAGCGGGTCTGCATTTCGACCGTGGTGGAAGAAATGACGCACCTGCTCAATGTTTCCATCTCGAAGAAGTGCCTGCTGCAGTGCCGGTTTGCGCCGGAATTGCCCGATATCGAAGCCGACGTCGCCCAAATGCGCCAGGTCGTGATGAACCTTATTATCAACGCATCCGAGGCCATCGGCGACAACAACGGCGCCATCACCATCACAACGGGCATCGTCAACTGCGACCGCGGGTACCTCGCCGAAGCCTACCTCGACGAAAACCTCCCCGCCGGCCAGTATGTCTACCTGGAAGTGGCCGATACCGGTTGCGGGATGAACGCCGAAACGCGCGCCAAGATTTTCGACCCGTTCTTTACGACCAAATTCACGGGCCGGGGGCTGGGCCTGGCGGCGGTGTTGGGGATTGTGCGCGGCCACCGCGGAGCCATCAAAGTCTACAGCGAATCCGGCAAAGGGACCTCGTTCAAGGTGCTATTCCCGGCGTGCGCATCACACACGGCCCCCCCTGCCACGGACGAACCCGCGCTGCGTCCCAGTTGGCAGGGGCACGGCACCGTTCTCGTGGTCGACGACGAAGACATGGTGCGGACGCTGGCCGAAAAAATGCTCCGAGCCGCCGGTTTGAACGTTATCACGGCCGGTAACGGGCGGGAGGCAGTCGAGGTTTTCCAGGAAAACGCCGATAAAATCGACCTCGTCCTGCTCGATATGACCATGCCGCAGATGGGTGGCGAAGAAACGTTCCAGGAATTGCGCAGGCGCCGCCCGGACGCCCGAGTTATTCTGTCGAGCGGCTATAGTGAAACTGACGTAACTGCGCGGTTTTCGGGAAAAGGGCTGGCCGGATTCATCCAGAAACCCTACGTTTCCGAAGAACTGATCGATCTTGTGCGCAGAATTATGGACATCCCGCAATAGGCGCCGGGTGGTTATGCCGCGGCGGTACCGTGTACAATAGAGGCAACAATCGACTTACAGGCCTTGGGATGCACGACCGCCACAGTTCTGAACCTGTCTATGCGCCGCGGCTGATCGCATGGGAAATCACCCGCCGGTGCGCGCTGCACTGCAAACACTGCCGCGCCTCCGCCCAATCCGGCCCGTACGACGGCGAGCTCTCGCTGGATGAGATCCGCCAGGTTTTGCGCAGTATTGCTGAACGATACAGCCCCATCATCATCCTCACCGGGGGCGAGCCCCTGATGCGGCCGGACCTGTTCGAGGTTATAGCTGAGGTGGTCCGGCGGGAGTTGAGGCCAGTTTTGGCGACGTGCGGCGGCCTACTGACGCGGGACATGGCGCGCCGGCTGGTTTCCGCGGGCATCCAGCGCATCAGCGTCAGCATCGACGGGCCCGACGCCCCCAGCCACGACGATTTCCGCGGCGCGCCAGGGGCGTTTGACTCAGCGATGGCCGCCCTGGCCGCAGCCCGCGAGGCAGGGCTCGAATTCCAGATAAACACCACCGTCACCCGGCGGAATATGGCAGAGCTCGAAGATATTCTGAACCTGGCAGTCAAACAGGGCGCCGCGGCGTTTCACCCGTTTTTGCTCGTCCCGACCGGCCGGGGCAGGGACTTGACGGGCGACTTGCTGGATGCAGGGGAGTATGAGAAGGTCCTCAACAGATTCTACGACCTCCGTACCTCGACGCCCATCCCGTTCAAACCCACCTGCGCGCCCCACTACTACCGTATCTACCGCCAGCGGGAGGCCGAGGCGGGCCGCCACGTCACGCCCCAGACACACGGGCTCGACGCCATGAGCAAAGGCTGCATGGGCGGGACCAGTTTCGCCTTCATCAGCCACGTCGGAAAGGTTCAAATTTGCGGTTTCCTGGAAGAAGAAGCGGGCGACCTGCGAAAATCGGGCCTCGACTTCCAAGTCATATGGGAGAAGTCCCCGTTGTTTCATGAGTTGCGCGACTACCGGAATTATAAAGGCGCGTGCGGCCGTTGCGATTACCGGCGATGGTGCGGCGGCTGCCGGGCACGGGCCTGCGCCGTCACGGGCAGCTACCTCGACACGGAGCCGTTCTGCGCCTACGCGCCGACTGCGTCGACGGCGCCGACTGCGTGAGGAAGAGTACATGTTAAGTTGGGCGATTGATGCGCTTTTCTACATTGGCACGGCGTGTTTCGTAGCGACGGGCATGATAGCGCTTCGACATCTCTACGGCAGAGATGGCAACACGCTGCAGTATGGGCCGCGGATCTTGCTGTCGGGTGCGGCCATGCTGACTGCGACGTTAATCCTGCGCGGCATCGCTTGGGGCATGGTGCCCCTGACAACCGCCGTGGATGCAGTCAGCCTGTTCGCGGTGCTGACCGCCTTCATCATGGTGTATATCCTGTGGAAGGAAAATGCGCCGGCCCTGCTGTGT
>JAPLKX010000285.1 GCA_026387845.1 Candidatus Hydrogenedentota bacterium
TTTGCCCACAACCCAGTGAAGCGCCATAAACTCGGCAGTTTTTGCACTTTATAAACTATTGCAGAGGAATTACTTACGTCGGATAAGCGAAAAACTTCTTGTTGTTTTTTATAGAAGCTGGAGTTTAAGGTAATAAGGGACTGAAAAATGGGCACGCCCTTTGTATGGGCGATTCGGCGGTTTGACTGGGGTATGGCGCGGGGGTAACCTGTCGCGGGGACGGAAAGGATAACCACCATGGGTAACAAGCAGTTGATTTCGCGCAGGGGTTTCATGAAAACGGCGGCGGCCACGGCGGGCGCAGCGACGTTTGGGGCGCCGGCAATCTTAAGGGCGCAGAACCTTAACGACAAGCTGAACATTGCCGTGATAGCGACGGGCGGCCGGGGCGGCAGCAACCTGGATGCGGTGTCGTCGGAAAACATCGTGGCGTTGTGCGACGTCAACGAGAAATGCCTGGCACCCGCCGTGAAGAAGTTTCCCAAGGCGAGGACCTTTTCCGATTTCCGCAAGCTTTACGATTTCGAGAACGAGTTCGACGCGGTGGTCGTGAGCACGTGCGAGCACACGCATGCGTTTGCGACTCTGCCGGCGCTCGAGTTGGGCAAGCACGTGTACTGCGAAAAGCCGCTGACGCATGACATCTGGGAAGCGCGGGTCATTCGCGAGGCGGCGAGGAAAGTCAAGGTGGCTACACAGCAAGGCACGCAGATCCACGCCAGCGACAACTACAGGCGTGTGGTCGAGCTGATTCAGCGGGGCGCGGTGGGGCCTGTGCGCGAGGCCCACGTGTGGGTAGGGCGTGCGTGGGGTTGGCAAACGGAGGAGGAGGCAAAGGCGGCGAAAGATATTGTGTTTGTGCTGGAGCGGCCGGCGGAGACTGACCCGATACCGGAAGGGCTGGATTGGGACCTGTGGCTTGGGCCAGCGCCGGCGCGGCCGTTCAACAGGATCTATTTCCCCGGGCCGAAATGGTATCGCTGGTGGGATTTTGGGAACGGGACGATGTCCGACATGGGCAGCCATTTGAACGACCTGCCGTTCTGGGCGCTCGAGCTGAAATGCCCGCTGACCATCGAGGCGACGGGCCCGAAACCGCACCCGGAGATTGCGCCGGCTACGATGAAAGTCGAGTACACATACGGCGCGCGGGGCGACCTGCCGCCACTGAAACTGACGTGGTACCAGGGCAACGTCAAGCCGGATATCTGGAAGGAAGAAAAGATCCCGCAATGGGACATGGGGATATTGTTTATCGGCGACAAAGGGATGTTGCTGTCGGATTACGAAAAACACGTGCTGCTGCCCGAGGAACAGTTCAAGGATTTTGTCCGGCCCGAGCCGTTTATCGCAAAATCGCTGGGGCACCACGCCGAGTGGATCCATGCGTGTAAAACGGGCGAACCCACCACGTGCAATTTCGAGTACGCAGGGTGGCTCACCGAAGCCAACCACCTGGGCAATGTCGCGTTCCGCACAGGGAAGAAGCTGGAGTGGGATCCGGAGACGTTGAAGGCGAAGAACGCGCCGGAAGCGGACCGGTTTATCCGGCGGGAGTACCGGGCGCCGTGGAAGTTGGTGTAGCGAGTCGTGCAGTTGGTGAAAAAGCCACCGATTGTCGAAGGGCCGCGAAAAGCGGGGACAGTGGAAGTTGGTGTAGAAGACATTCCGGGGAAGGGAAATCTACGCCGCCGGCCTGGTAGATCATGCGCGGTCCCATTTGTCTTGTAGGCGGAGTGCTTGGCGGTAGGCTTGGAGGCCGACGTAACGGACGGGTCCGGATGCGAGCCAGACGGGCTTTCGGTTGTAGAAGAACGGGAGTTGCGGCCCGTCGGGGATATCGCGTACGCCGGCCGATTTGAGGATTTGGGGGGCGAGGATGGCGCCGGCGTAGTTGCTGAGTGCGACTCCGTGGCCGGAGTAGCCGGCGGCGTGGTAGACGGAGCCGTGGTCGCCGCCCGCGCCGAACGTGGGAAACATGTCGAGGGTGACGCCGAGCACGCCGCCCCACTGGTGTGTGAACCGGACGTCTCGCAGGGTGGGGAAATATTCGCGGAATCTC
Organism: Candidatus Hydrogenedentota bacterium; assembly: GCA_026387845.1. GTDB lineage: Bacteria > Hydrogenedentota > Hydrogenedentia > Hydrogenedentales > SLHB01 > JAPLKX01. The sequence continues at coordinate 2,063 of JAPLKX010000285.1, forward strand.
CCCTGAAGCGCGGTGAAAATTATCTGATCCTGGTCCTTGTATTGGTCGCCGTAGTAGAGCTGTGCGTCTTCCCCGCCGAACAGGATTCGGTTGTCGGCGGTGAGGCGGAAGTAGTGGATGAAGTTGCGGGCGGTTTCGAGGCTGGTGCGTTTGACGTGCCAACCGGTTGAGGCGAGTTGGTCGTTGGTCAGCGGTTCGGTGGCGACGATGTAGGTATGTACGGGCATTACGCGCGCCTGCATGAAGCCGATTGATCCGCCGTACCCGTTGAGTGCGAGCACGACTTGCCGGGCGTTGACGGCGCCGTGGGGCGTCCGTAGCCGGACGGGTAGGCCGTCGATAAGCTCATCGAGCGGCGTTTGTTCGTACACTCTGACGCCCAGACGCTCGACGACACCTTTCATGCCTCGAGCGAGCTTGGCGGGGTTGAGGATGCATGGCCGTGGGTCGAGCACGCCGCTGCGGAAGGTGTCGGCCCGGATGTGCTCCCCCACTCCGGCCTTGTCGAGCCACTGGTGATCAAACCCGAGCCGGTGCGCGACTTCGTATTCGCGCCTGGCGCGTTTTTCGCGCCTCGCGCAGGTGTTGAGCAACAGGTAGCCCGTAGCTTCGAGGTCGCAATCGATAGCGTGCTCGGCGACCGTGCGCTTGACGTGGTCCACGGCGTCGTACATGAGCCGGTACGCGGCGCCCGCTTGCTGCTCGCCCAGCTTCTGCGCGGCGTAGAGGAGGTCCCAGCCGAGCAGCGGCATGGCGAACCCGCCGTTGCGGCCGCTGGCGCCGTGACCGATCACGTCGCGCTCGATGAGGACGACCTCGATGCCTGGCGCGTATTTCTTGAGGTGATACGCGACGCTGAGGCCGGTAAACCCACCGCCCACGACGGCCACGTCGCACTCGATGCTCGATTCGAGCGGCGAACCCGGCGTCACCGGAACGGTCTCCTGCCACAGGCTCACGGGGTGGTAGGAGCCGGAGGCGTCGACGGCCGGCGGCAACCCGCGGAACGGGGTTTGATCGGATTTGAGTCTCATAGGAACTCTTTTTAACTTGTGGTGGCAATGTGACGCGACGGGGACGTCGCGTCTACGACTAAGACAAGGCAGGCGCCGGGGATAGTTGCCCCGGCGCCTTTACACCTGTGTTGGCGGCTAAAACAGTGCAATCTGGGCTGCAAGTCTGGCGAAGACTTCCGAAACGGGGAACTTGCCCGGATACTTGATGAACTCGACGTGGCCATCCATGAACAGGACGTTGCACCCGCCGGGAACGTGGTTGAAGGACGACGCAACGGTGCCCAGCCAGTCCCACATGACGGGGAGTTCGCTTTGCGCGAGGGCCGACGAGGCAGGGTTGTTGATGTCCGTGATGAAGAACCGCTCGATACCTTCGCGAAGGCGGTAGAAGGTGAAGTCGCCAATGACGGGATCTCCTTCGATGGGTTTGTCTTCGTCAGGACTCAGGGCGCCGCTGATCAGCTCGCCGACCAGCGGCGTGGCGGCGTTGACCTGATCATCGGTCATAATGGCCCACCCGAGATAGTTGTAGCTGATCCCGTCGAAACATTCGAGGATAGGATTGCCTTGCGCGTCGTTAAACATGCCTGTGCCGTACGGTCCGCCATTGCGGAAGTCGTCGGAGTTGTCCACGTCAGAGGGGCATAGCCAGATGTTCATGTCTGTGAGGTACTCGGGATAAATCGAGCTTCCCTGCGGGCACCCCGCGAATCCTATGGCCGCACCGGAATCACCTATGTTTGGACAAAACAGCATGGGGTCGGCGATGGGCGGGAATTTCTGGCCCTTGCTCTCGTTGGCGTACATCTTGTAGATGAGCCCCCACTGCTTGAGGTTGTTGGCGCAACTGCTCCTTCGTGCGGCTTCCCGCGCCCGGGCGAGGGCCGGGAGCAGTATAGCCGCCAGAATTCCGATGATGGCGATAACTACGAGAAGTTCGATGAGGGTAAAACCGCGTTTTTTCATGATGCCTCTCCTTTCCTTCTGCCCAATTGGGCACAAACCCCTGCCTTGTCCCATGCAATTGCCGGAGAGCCGTTGGGGGCCCCTCCGACGGGGTCAGGGTAGCATAGTATTTCGAGTTTTGCCAGACAAAAAAGAGCGGGTGGTAAAGACGCAGGATGGATTAACCGACTTAAAGGCTTTGGGGAGAAAGAGTTGAGTGGTGCCCGGGGCGGGACTTGAACCCGCACACCCTATTACGGGTACTAGGTCCTTAGCCTAGCGTGTATGCCAATTTCACCACCCGGGCAGCACTCGAAATTGTACCGTACGGCGGGCAAAGGATTCAAACTGCGGTCGTAGGGGCGGTCTTCCAGCCCGCGCCGGCAACGTTACGGCATATGTCCTGAATCACAAGTTCCCCGATCGCAACTAGCCGAGATCTTTCAACTTATTCCTTGAACTCAGCTTTCTTCGTTGAGACCAAGCCTGCGGTCTGGACGGCGCGGGCGAGACGACCGCGCCTACGTTTGGAATTGGAATAGGCGGGTGAAATTCTGTCCGGGCGCCAGCCGTTACAGCTACAGCAAGGAAAGGAATTCTTGATGGAACACAGTGGCAAAAGAGGTCCGACGGAATTTTATAACGAGGACGCGTTGCTTGAACAGCGTGCGGGGCTGGTTTTGGAGGAGCGTCGTCGTGCGGGCCTGGGCGGGCTTGTGGGAGGTTTGGCGGCGATAGTTATCGGGGTCGAGCGTGAACAGATCGAGGCGGCGGCCGCGGAATTGCTGAGGACGACGGGTTACGTGTTTGATACGGCTTTCGAAGACTCGGGTGTTCAGTGGTGCGTGCTGAAACGCCGGGGGTCGGCGGACATTATCTTGCAGGCGCGGAAAACAGGGGCAAATCCGTTCTTGAAATTCTCGGATTTTCCCAAGGTGCGTGCGTTGCCCAACACGCGGCTGGAGACGTTTGTGTTTGAGACGCCGGATTTGGCGGCCTATTTGGAAATCCAGCGGGGCAGAGGGTTGGGGTTCGACGGCGAGATCGCGCGTCACGACAATTTTCTGATGGTTCAAACGGCGCCGCTGGAGTTGACTGGAATCTCGTACGGTTTCATCGAGTGGACGGGCGAGCGGGGACAGTACAGCGGCCGCGACACGCAACCATTGCCGTGGCGTGTGGAGAAACCTTCGAAGCCGTGGCTGGACAACGTGGGTCTGCTGGATCATGCGGCGACGCGGGTCCGTGCGCGGGACAGGGACCCGGCCATCCTCGAATTCATGAGGTACACGAACTACACTTTCGATTTCTCGATATACGTTCCGCCGCTCAACTCGATAACCAACGTGGCGCGGATGGCTGGCGCGGATTTTGCGCTGGTGTTCACGTCGGGCATCCGGCCTTTTGAGAACGTCGAGACCGCGGGCCCCACCGAGAAGTTCATAAATAACTACGGGCCGCGGGTCCACCACATTGCGTTTTGCACGGAGCGGATCGAGTCGACGTTCGAGCGCCTGAAATCGGATGGCGTGGGCTTTTTGTCGGACCTCGTGGGCGGGCCGGAGGAAGGGTTGCATCAGGCGTTCACGACGACGTCGGCCAACACGTTGCTGGTGACGGAGTACATCCACCGGTACGCGGGTTTTGACGGTTTTTTTACGAGGAGCAACGTGGCGCAACTTACCGAGGCTACCGCGAAGCAATGATGAATGATAAATGATGAATTAAAAAACGAATAATAGCGAGGGCGGCGTGTGGGTTCAGGTTGTCTTTTTCAAGAGCGCGTGGAGTAGGAGGGCGAGGGCGTATCCTGCTGCGGCCATGACGAGTACGGTGGTGAAGTTGAATGCGATGGCGCACGAAATGGCCAGTATGGAACCGAGTACGGTGGCGCCGCCGTTCACGCCAAGCATCCAAGGCACCGCATCGCTCCCGAGGCGCTGAACGATCTTAATGCCCGCCGGAAAAGGCATGCCCATGAAGAAGGCCGCGGGGAAAACAAGGATGACGGTGATCAGGCCGCGCAACTCGAGGGACAGCCCGAGCATGCGGGTCTCGATGCGGGGGTAGACAAACGCGGCCGCGAGTATGGCCGCAACAAGCAGGGCCAAGGCGACAGTCAGGTTGAGGCCAAACCTTTCTTTGGAGTAACTGCCAAGCCCGGCAAAGATCAACAGCGAGGCGAGGACGAGTGCGAGTGATCGGGCGGGATGGCCCAGCAACAGGGCAAACCGCTGCATCAGGCTTATCTCGACGAATATGAAGGCGAACCCGAGGCAGCAGAAATAGAGAATCCACAGGCCGAATTGGGGCAGGGGCGCCCGCCCCCGGCGTAACAGCGGCAGGAACACGAAGAAAACCAGGGCCAGTGTGAGCAAGACCGTCAGGATGTACAGAGTAAAGGAGGGCCAGTGACCGCGCATGAAATCGAAGGCGTAGCTCTCGGAAAAGATCCTGAACATGTTTCGGGCTTTTTCATAGTGGAAGAAAAAGGGGCTGTCATCGGTAACGGGCGTAATGTTGTAAAAATAGTTTTTGATGAACTGTTTTTGATTGCCTCCGGCGCGGGCTTCACTATAGGCGTTGAGGTCGACCTGGAAATCCAGGGTGCGTTGTTCCGCGGCCAAGGGGAAGTAGAACTTGCCATCGAACCTGTCGCACTGTTGGCGAACGGCCTGTGTTTCGGCGGGCGTGAATGGTGTTGGACTGATGATGACGGCCGTCCAGAAGTCTCGGGAAGCGGAGACGATGTGTTGATCGGGGTTCTGGTAGCCGAGTACATACAACGCCTCGAGCATCGTGGCGAACAGGCGCGGTGTTTCGCCGGCATAGTCCCAGCGGGTGATATTGAGTATCCCGTTTGGTTTGAGATGATTGACGTAATCGAGGATGGCATCAAGCGTGTAGAGATAGTTTTCGGACAGCATGTAGGCGCCCGCATCGAGCGCGGCAAATGTGTCAATGGCGTTGAGGGTGATCACGTCGTATTTCTGAGTGCGGCGGCGCAAGAAGCTTCGGCCTTCTTCGTTCCACAACGTTACGTCGGGCCGCAGGAACAGGCCGTGGGTGGCCTGGCGATACTGGTTGACGAGCATATGCGTGGTGGACGGATTTATTTCGACGGCGTCGACGTGCCGCGCGCCCGCACGCAAGCTCGACCAGACGTTGCGCCCGCCCCCGGAACCGATAACCAGGACGTCATCGAGGGGGCGGCCCAGGAGGTACGGGAGGCGTTGGGGCAGGTAGAGTTCTGTGGCGAGATTGAACGGTTCGGGAACGCCGGCGGTCGAACCGACGGCCATATCGGTCCAGGCGTCGCCGTCGATAAAGATGCGTTTTTGGGGATCGGTTTTTGAGCCGATGACGTCGGTGCGTGCGATGGAATTCCATTCGGTGAACTCGACGGCGGGCCGGCGGTCGGCAGCGGCCAGTGACACGCTGAACGCCTTGCTCTCGTCGGGCAAGTAGCCGGTTTCAATATATTTTCGCGCGAAGAACAGGGCCACGCAGGTGACGGTGATGACGGCGAGCACGATCAGGGCGTGCGGTTTCCGGGTGAGTGTGAACCGGCCGGCCAGAATGGGCGCGGCAACCAGCAGGCACATTACCTGGACCAGCCCGACGGCGCCGATCGGCCGAATCAGGCCCAGCACCAACAGGCACCCGGCCCCCGCGCCGATCAGATCGAAAAAGTAGAGCGAATGGATGTGTTCGGCATGGTCGCGGTAGATTACGCCGAGGACCCAGCCCGAGAAGAAGTAGGGAAGCACGGCGGTGCCGTAGGTCAGCATGAGCCGCACCAATTGCCATTCGTTCTTCAGGAGCGCGCCCACGGAAAACCGCAGTTGCGGAACCAGAAGCGTCGAGATCAGCGCCGTGACCACAAACGCCACGGCGGCCAATTCGAGCGTCAGCAGGCGGGCCAGGCGGGTTTGTTTGCCGAACGCGAGCCAGGTGCCGCTGACGCCAAAGCCGAGCAGCGCGATCGAGATAATGAAGTAAACCAGGTGATTCCAAAAGACGAATGCATAAACTCTGGTTTGAATGATCTGCAGGCCCAGGGTCGCACAAGCGACCGCAAAGACTACAAGTGCATAGTAGGCGGCTGTCCTGTCCTG
>JAPLKX010000669.1 GCA_026387845.1 Candidatus Hydrogenedentota bacterium
ACAGGCGGGGGTGTTGAGGAGTAGTCGAATCTGAACAATGGCCTTCTCTTTGAGGCAAGTGTGGTTTAGGGCCTGGGGGCGGGCTTGCAATTTTGCATTTAAAATGCATAATTGCATGGAAGGAGGTTTCTTATGGCCTACATTTCGCGGTCGCTCGAGCCTGTAATCAGGAAAGCCGCGGCTGAATTTCCCGCCGTTGTGCTGACGGGGCCGCGCCAGTCCGGCAAGACCACTTTGCTCAAGCATCTTTTCGCCGGGCGGTATAGCTACGTTTCGTTGGAGCCCCCGGATGTCCGGGCTTCCGCCCTCGAAGACCCTCGCGCCTTCCTGGACATGCACACCCCGCCGGTCATCTTCGATGAGGCCCAGCACGCACCCGAACTGTTGCCCTATATCAAGGAGCGCATTGACGCCAGGAGAGGCGTTCCAGGGCAGTATCTGCTTACCGGCTCACAAAATATCCTCCTCATGCAACGTATTAGTGAATCCCTTGCGGGCCGCGCAGCCATACTGCGCTTGATGCCGCTGTCCCGCCGCGAGGCGGACGGCCGTCCGCAGTCGCTCCTGCCTTGGGAACGCAAGAGCCGTCTCAAACCAGGCGCCGCCGGCTCGATTCAGGACCTGTGGAAGTCCTTTTTGCGCGGCAGCTACCCGGAACTGGCTGCCAATCCCCAACGGGATTTCGGCCTCTGGTATTCAGGGTACGTCCAAACCTACCTGGAGCGCGACGTTCGCACCATGCGGCAGGTGGGCGATCTCTCACAGTTCCAGAGTTTTCTGCAGGCGCTCGCAGCCAGAAGCGCGCAACTGCTCAACCTCACGGATCTGGCCAGAGACCTGGGCGTTGCCGTAAACACGATCAAAGCGTGGCTGTCCGTGCTGGAAGCAACTTACCAGATCCTCATACTCAGGCCTTACTTCGCCAACGTTGGGAAACGGCTGGTCAAGACGCCCAAGGTGTACTTCACGGACGTGGGCATGTTGTGCCACCTGACGGGATTGAAGGATCCCGAGCACGCGGCGTCCGGTCCCATGGCTGGGGCCATCATGGAAACGGCCGTCGTCTCGGAAATCGTAAAAACGCTGGCGCACCGCGGCGTCGAGCCCCACGTATACTTCTGGCGCACCTCCAGCGGAACGGAAGTCGATCTTCTTGTCGAGACGGAAGGCAATCTCGTTCCGATTGAAGTGAAAGTCTCCGCGACACCGCGGCCCGCCATGGCGAGTTCCATCAAATCGTTCAGGCAGGAATTCGACGCCCGGGCCATGCCGGGGTACGTCGTCCATCCCGGCGATGTTCGGTTGCCCCTTGGTTCGGACGTAACAGCGCTGCCGTTTAGCGACCTCTAGAACGAGGCCTCACGCCGACTGGAGTCGCGTTTGCGTCTTGGTAGTGGTTGTGGTTTAATCTCGCTCCAACCTTCAGGGTCTTCCATGGGAACTGAAATTGAGCGGAAATTCTTGGTGGCAGGCGAGTCGTGGCGTGAGAACGCCTCGGGCGAACCCTGCCGTCAGGGTTACCTGGCGGTGGGCCCGCCGGTAGCGGTGCGCGTGCGCATTATGGGCGGCCAGGCGACTCTGAACGTAAAAAAGTCGGCGCTCGACATGGTGCGGGATGAATTTGAATACGTCATTCCCGAGCGGGATGCCCTCGACATGCTCGAGGGGTTGTGCGAGGGTTACGTGATCGAAAAAGTGCGATACCGGACCCGTTACGGGGGCAAAACGTGGGAGATCGACGAGTTTGGCGGGGTGAACGCCGGGCTGGTGGTGGCGGAAATCGAATTGGGACGGACGGACGAGGAGTTCGAGAAACCGCCCTGGCTGGGAAAGGAAGTAAGCTCAGACCCGCGGTATCTGAACTCGAGTCTGAGCCGCCACCCATACAGCTTTTGGCGATAGCGTTGGGCGGTATGCATCAGATCAGGCGGAATAGCATCTGGTTTAACGAAAGGAAGAGGCGATGTTTGAAGGGATTGAGATGGCGCCGCCCGACGCGATTCTGGGCTTGACGGAGTCTTTCAAGAAAGACCCCCGGCCGGAGAAGGTGAATCTCGGGGTCGGCATTTATAAGGATGCCCAAAATAATACGCCGGTGTTCCAGTCGGTGAAGAAGGCCGAAGAGCGCCTGATCGCGGAAGAGAAAACCAAGAGCTATCTGCCCATCCCCGGCGACCCGGCGTACGGGCTTGCGGTTCGCGAGATGGTTTTCGGAGCGGAACACGAAATCCTGGGGTCAAAACGGGCCGTCACGGTTCACACGCCGGGCGGCACAGCCGCGTTGCGGGTGGGAGGCGATTTCATCCGGCGCAACCTGTCGTGCCGTCGCATCTGGGTGAGCACGCCAACCTGGGAAAACCACGGGGCGGTTTTCAACGCGGCAGGTCTCGACGTGGGCACGTACCCTTACTACAACGCCGCGGACAAGGTCCTGGCGTTTGACGCGATGGCGGGCGCGCTGGAGAGAGTTCCGGGGGGCGACGTGGTTCTGTTTCATGCGTGCTGTCACAATCCCACGGGGATTGATCCTACGGTGGATCAATGGCGCCAACTGGCGGTGATCTCGCAACGGGCGGGATTCCTCCCGTTTTTTGACTTCGCCTACCAGGGGCTGGGCGACGGGCTGAAAGAGGATGCGCGCGGCCTTCAGGAGTTCTGCCGGTCGGGGTGTGAGATTCTGGTGGCAAGCTCGTTCTCGAAGAATTTTGGGCTGTACAACGAGCGCGTGGGCGCGCTGACGCTGGTTGCGGGGACGGCCGACGCGGCGGAGCGTGCGTTCAGCCAGTTGAAGATCTGCGTGCGCACCAATTACTCGAACCCGCCCAACCACGGCGGGGCGATTGTCACTACGATCCTGCGGGACGCGGCGTTGCGCGCGCTGTGGGAAAGCGAGGTGCGTGAGATGTGCGCCCGCATCAACGGCATGCGCACCCTGTTTGTGGATACGCTCAGAAGGCTCGGCATTAAACAGGATTTCTCGTTTATTGCGCGGCAGAAAGGGATGTTTTCGTATTCGGGCCTTACGGCGGAGCAAGTGGACGCCCTGCGCGAGCAGAAGGCTCTCTACATTGTGCGGTCCGGCAGGATCAATGTCGCCGCCCTGACGCCCGACAACATCGAGCCTGTGTGCAGGGCCATTGCCTCGGTGCTGTAAAAGCCATTCCGGTTATACGAGCCTTTGGATTCAACGCGGGGTCGCTATCCCCAAGCTGTCTGAGAATTGAAGAAAGAGACATAAGGGACTAAAAGGACCTAAAGATTCCTGCTTGAACACAATTCTCCGGGGTTTGACAGCTTGTCTCGCGCGACCGGGCGGTGGCCCGAACCGATTCACCGTGGAGAAGAACCTTCTACTGTGGCAAGCAGTTTGCTTTGTTATAGCCGTAGGGAGGTCGTCAGCGAAGGAGTTCAATCGCTTTCCGGGCTTGTGCCACAAAAGGTTACGTTGTTTTGAGGATATAACGGGCTGGATGTGGTCGGCGGAGCAGTGTGTGACGTTTTTCGTCAGATTGACAACATACTGTCATTGCAGGGTTTAGGGCGAGGAGAATGCTTGACGAGTACGGTTTCAAGTGCTAGACTATCGAACACTGGAAGAACGGTCGCCGGGAGACTGTTCTTCGGATGATAGGTATAGGGCGCTTAAATGCTGGGGTTCCATAGGGATAGCAAAGGTCCAACCAAAGCCGAAGGCGGGCCCGCCCCTGCGCCGTCGCAGGCTGATTCTGTGGTTACGGGTACAGGGCAGGGGGCATCGAAACGGCTGGGCGAGATCCTGGTCGAAGAGGGGCTGATAAACGATCTTGCGCTTGAAGAGGCGTTAGCAGAGCAGCGTAAGACGGGTGGTTTCATCGTGGAGATCCTGGTCGAGAAGGGGTTTGCCAAGCAGTCGGACATTCTGCATTCGTTGGTAAAGCAATGCAAGATTCCCCATCTGAGCCTGATCGATTACGATATACATAAAGATCTCCTTCCGCTGATTCCAAAGGAAATCTGCTTTAAATACAACCTGCTGCCGATAGACAAGCTTGGCCGGATCCTGACGGTGGCGATGGTGAATCCGCTTGACGATGAGGCGCTGGCGGAGGTGCGGAAGGTCTGTCCCGAATTGCGTATCAAGCCGATCCTGTGCGACTGGCAGCACTTTGATGTGGTTGCCTCCCGCATATTCAACGAACCCAGGAAAGCGAAGGCGGGCGCGTACGACGACCTGTCCACTCCGGCTCCCTCCAAACCGACCGCGTCGAAACCGGCGGGTGGGTTGAAAACGCCTCCACCGGCAGCAGCCGGGGATGCGGCGATGCAGGCGGCTGTGAACAAGGTAATAAAGACGGCCGGTGCTTCTGAACAGCCGGCGGGTCATGGTCCGGGTCCGGGCGGGGCGGCGGCCACGCAGGACATGGTAGCGAGCTTGCGGGACGGGTTGGCGGGGGCGTTACAGGATGCGTTGGGCCCGCTTGTGAAGCAGTTGGGTGAGGCGAGCGCGCGCCCAAACGGTTCGGATGCAGGCGGTTTAGGCGAGGCGGTGCGGGAGGCGGTACGCGATGTGCTCCGTGAAAATGAGAGCATAGCCGTGGCGCGTTCCAACCGGCTGGATCTCGAGATGCGGGATCGGGAAAAGGAGAAGCGGCTTCGTCACGGGGCTGCGAACCCTACAGGCGCGACTAAACGGGGCGCGCTGGATGTCCTTCAAAACACGGAATTGCGCGAGGAGGCCGATCAGCGTGTTGCAGCAGGGCTGAGTTCGGACAGGCTTCTGGAGGAATACACGTTTGAGAGTTTTCTGGTGGGCGCGGCAAACGCGTTCACATACAAGATTTGCCGGGCGGTGGCGGAACGTCCGGGCGGCGAGTACAACCCGCTTTTTATTTATGGGGAGGTGGGCCTGGGCAAGACACACTTGATCCACGCGACGGGCAACGCCATCGTGATCGGGAACCCGGATGCGCGGGTGGGGTGTGTGTCGGCGAGCCGGTTTGCGACGCGCCTGATGGAAGCGCAGAGCGAAGGCGCCGTCAAGATTTTTAGGGATAACTATTGCCATTGGGACGTTCTGATCCTGGATGACATACAGTTTTTGGGGGGGCGGGTGGAGGCGCAGGAGGAGTTTTTCCACATTTTCAACGTCTTGCAGCAGGAAGGGCGTCAGATTATCATTGCGGGCGACAAACCGCCGGATCGGCTGGGGATGCTCGAAAACCGGTTGGTATCGCGATTTGCCGGCGGTATCGTGGTGAACCTGAAACCGCCGGAATTCGAGACGCGTGTGGCGATATTGCGCCATGCAGTGGAATCGGGAGCGGCGGTGGACGAGAAGGTGTTGTCGCTGGTGGCGACGCGGATACCCGGTGACATTCGAAAAATGCTAGGCGCGCTGCGCAAGATTCAGGCTTTTGCCGACCTGGAAAAGAAGCCGGTGTCGTCGGAGATGGCGGGCGAGATTTTGACCCAACTGGGGATCGATGAGGCCGCCTGATGAGAGGCGGCCGCAAGGCGAGATTCAGCAGGAGGTAGATTTGGCGCCAAAGATGTCCAAACGGCGGCTGCCCGACATGCTGCTCGAGCAGGGGCTGGTAACAGAAGAGCAATTGCGGGAATGTATTTCGGTTCAGCGTGCGACGGGCCAGACGCTGCCTCGGATCCTTGTGGAACGGGGCTATCTGAGCGAGGAAGACCTGGTGGTGACGCTGAGCGAGCAGCTTGGGATCCCGCACATCCGCGTCGCCAATTACAACATCCCGAAGGAAGTGCTGGCGGAAGTCCCGGAGACGCTGGCGCGCCAGCATATCATGCTGCCGATATCGATCACGGGTGACGTGTTGACGCTGGCGATGTCGAACCCGCTGAACATCATGGCGCTGGACGACCTCCACATGCTGACCAGCTACGATATTGAGCCGGTGGTGGCGGTCGAGTCGGAGATCCAGGCGGCCATCGAGAAAAACTATGGCGGGGGCAAAGCACAGGACCTGTACGACGAACTCGTAAAAGACCCGGCCCATGGTGCCGAACTCAAGGTCATCCAGGAAGAGGAAGAAATCATCAACGTCTCCGAACTGGAGAACGGGGCGGAAGACGAGCCGGTGAAACGGCTGGTAAACCTGGTGCTGTATAACGCGATGGAGTTGGGCGCCAGCGATATCCACCTCGAGCCTTTCGAGAAAATGGTTCGGCTTCGGTACCGGGTGGATGGCTCGCTCCAGGAAGCTAAAGGCCCTCCAAAAAACCTTCAGCCCAACGTGATAGCCAGACTCAAGATTCTCAGCGGGTGCCGGATCGACGAGCACCGGCTTCCGCAGGACGGCCGGTTCCGGATTCGCTACAGCAATCGGGATATTGACTTCCGCGTGGCCTACCTGCCCTGCAAATACGGCGAAAAGGTTGTGATGCGCGTGCTCGACAAGAACACCCTTTTGCTGGACATCGAGAAGCTCGGGTTCGAGAAGCAGCCGACGTCGGCTTTCCAGGAAGCCCTGAAACTTCCGCATGGCATGATCCTGATGACGGGCCCGACGGGAAGCGGGAAGACGACGACACTATACAGCGCCTTAAACAAGCTGAACAGCATCGACCGGAACATCGTCACCGTGGAAGACCCGATTGAATACGAGCTGTTCGGCGTGAACCAGGTTCAGGTGCACGCCTCGATCGGCCTGACGTTTGCGGAGGCGCTGCGCGAGATCCTGCGACAGGACCCGGACGTGGTGATGGTGGGCGAAATCCGGGATCATGAGACGGCGGACGTGGCCGTGAAGGCGGCGTTGACGGGCCACCTGGTGCTGAGCACGTTGCACACCAACGACGCGTCGGGCGTGTTCCCCCGGTTGATCGACATGGGGGTGGAGCCGTTCCTGGTGCAGTCGTCTGTGGCGCTTGCGGCGGCCCAGCGGTTGCTCAAGCGGGTATGCCCGCACTGCAGAGAGCCGGTGCGTGTGCCGCAGGATGTGCTCGAGCGGGTGCAGTACGTACCGTCGGAAGACGATGGGGGCCCCGCAGAGTTCGTACGGGGCGCCGGGTGCAGCAAGTGCAACGATACCGGATACAAAGGCAGGATCGGCGTCATTGAGGCCATGCCCAACTATCCGTCCATCCAGGAACTGGTGATGAACCGGGCATCGGGCAATCAGATAAAGGCGGCGGCCACCCAGGCGGGCATGAGGACGCTGAGGCAGAACGCCCTTTCCAAAGCGGCGCGCGGGATAACGACGATCGAGCAGGTTTTGGAACACACGACGGCCGATTAATACAGGTTTTACCGGCGGCGCGGAAACGCAGCCGGGAGAGGGGATCGACCATGAACCTCGATATCAAGGAACTGTTGATCAAGACCGTCGAAGAAGGGGCCAGCGACCTTCATATTGTTGTTGGATCGCCGCCGATGATCCGGCTCCATGGCGAACTGATACCGCTCCACGGCTACGAGCCGTTGCGGCCGGACATGTCGCAGGAAATCATATACAGCGTAATGAATGAAGAGCAGGTTGCGGAATTTGAAAAAGAAAAGGAATGCGACCTGTCGTTTGGAATCGAGGGATTGAGCCGGTTCCGTCTCAACGTCTACCGGGATCGTGGGTCGGTAGTAGGCGCGTTTCGGGCAATTCCATTCACAATCCTGTCGTTTGAAGAATTGGGTTTGCCTCGAGTGGTGGCTGAATTCGCATACCGTCCCGTGGGCCTTGTGCTGATTTGCGGGCCGACGGGCAGCGGCAAATCAACCACGCTGGCATCCATTATCGATCGGATCAACCGCGAGCGATGTGTCCACATTATCACGATAGAAGACCCGATAGAATTTCTTCACCACCACAACAAGTCCGTTATAAACCAGCGCGAAGTCCATGCCGACACCAAATCGTTCACGGCATCACTCAAGCGGGTGTTGCGCCAGGACCCGGACGTGATTCTGATCGGCGAAATGCGCGACACGGAAACCATCCAGGCGGCGCTGACGGTGGCGGAAACGGGCCACCTGGTTTTTGCCACGCTACACACGAACGACGCCCTGCAGACGGTGAACCGGATCGTGGACGTGTTCCCCTCGACG
>JAPLKX010000245.1 GCA_026387845.1 Candidatus Hydrogenedentota bacterium
TCTTCGGGCAGCCCGACGCCGACGTTGACGAGGCTGCCGGGGCCGGTGGTTTCGGTAAATACCGATGCGGCAAGCCGCGCGAGCTCTTCGTCGACGGCGCTCCTGCGCGGGGTGATGCCGAGGACGTGGTTGACGAACTTCAGCCGCAGGATTCCTTCGTCGATGGGCAGGTTGCTCGATGTGGTGAACATGGGCCAGTAGCGCCGGTGATGGACCGACGCCACTTGTTCCGCGCCGGGGTACACCACGACCGCGTCTACCTGATCGCCCGGCAGGAACACTTCGCCCCAACCTTTTTCGACAAGCCGGCCGGCCAGCACGATCACTTTGCCGCCGTTGGCCCGTGCGGCTTTGGCCACCATGCCCGATTCGGCGATCATGGCGCAGTTCTTCATGTAGATATTGCCGGCGCGATCGGCGGCGGGCGCATTGAACATACCCACGGTCACTTTAGGGATGGTGAACCGCAGCTTGTCTTCTTCGATGTTGACGTACTGCATGCCGCCGGGGTTGGCGACGGGCGTCCCGTTGCCGACGCGCGGGTCGACGTGCGTGCCGATGCCCGTGGACGTGAGCACGGAGTCCTCGCCGCGCGCCTGGCCCTCGAGCAAGAACGCCAGCGCACCTTGGGGGAGGCATTGCAGGTCGAGTTTCCCCTGGTCCGCGAGCCGCAGGACGTTTTTAAACGTTTCGGCGTGGCCGGAGAAAAACCGGGTGCACAGGCCGTCGCGGGCCAGTTCGTCGAGCGAGCCGGGGACTCGACCTCGGCTGCCCACACCGCCGATTGCCATGGCAGTGATCCCTGCGGGATGGCCGGTTTGCGCGAACCGCTCGCAGATCGCGTGGTAGAGGATGCTGGGCCACTGACTGCTGCCGAGGCCGGATGTGGCGATGAAATCGCCGTCGCGGATGAGGCCGGCGGCTTCGAATGGGCTCATGAACTTGGCGCAGCCGGCGGGAGGCGGGGGGAAGTGGGTATCGTATCGGTACCAGCCATAACGCCACCGGGCAATATGCGCCAGCAGGGCGGCTTTGGTCAGGAGGTTCATGCGATAACTCCGGATACCGATAAGAAGTGCCGGTAGTATACATGATTATGTCTGGATGTAAAGGGGTCGGGCGGAACCAGAATCCGCGCATAAAGAAAAGACATCAGGGACGAAAACGACATGAACGACAGAACCAACGGGGATCTTTTCTGAGGCCTGTGGTGAAAAATAGTGGCTCGAGTACCTTTGATAGAACCCTCTCGCGGAGACTGGCGGGAAATGACGTAGTTTCCGCGCAATCCCCATGACTTACCTGCGGATTCTGGCGGAATTGCCTCCCCGGCGCCCGCCGTTTACTATAGCGGCCACTGGAGGCTCTCATGCGAATTGTTATCAGCGGGGCGTCGGGGCTCATCGGCCGGGCGCTGGCGAAAGCCGTCGAGGACCAGGGTCACGACGTGGTGCGGCTGGTTCGCCGGGCGCCGGAACGGCCCAACGAGGTCGCGTGGAACCCGGACCGGGGCGAGATCGACGCGCGCGGCATGGCGGATTCCCACGCCCTGGTACATCTGGCCGGGGAAAACATCGCCGGCAGATGGACGCGCGCCAAAATGCTGCGGATACTCGATAGCAGAATGAAAGGGACGCGGCTGCTGTCGGAATCGATGGGCCGTGTAGGCAGACGGCCGAACGTGTTCATCAGCGCGTCGGCGACGGGTTTCTACGGCAACCGCGCAGGCGAGTTGCTCACGGAACAGAGCTCTCCGGGCACCGGGTTCCTGGCGGAGGTGTGTCGCGAATGGGAATCGGCGTCGTGGCCGGCGGCGCAACACGGGTTGCGCGTGGTCAACTTACGGTTCGGGATGGTGCTGAGCCGGAACGGGGGCGCGCTGGCCAAGATGTTGCCGGCGTTCCGGCTTGGGCTGGGCGGCGTTCTCGGCGGGGGCCATCAACATATGCCGTGGGTGACACTCGAAGACGCCGTTGCCGCGATCCTGTACGTAATCTCGGATGAAACGCTGGCAGGCCCCATTAATGTAGTCGCGCCCGAGACCGTGACAAACGAACAGTTCACAGACACGCTGGCGCGCGTGTTGCACCGCCCGGCACTATTTCATGTGCCGGCAACGCTGTTGCGGCTGGCGTTCGGCCGGATGGCCGACGAGATGCTGCTGGCCAGCGCCAACGTTGTGCCGCAGCGGCTGATCGAGGCGGGGTTCCGGTTTACGTGGCCGGAACTCGAGCCGGCGCTGAAACACGTTCTCAGTGAGAAGTTCTGAGTGCGAAGTTGACAAGGAAAGAGGCCAGGGAACGCCTCAGACTGTTGATTGAACTCGGCGGGTCAGCCGGATACTATCCATGCATGCGGAACGTGGGGCGGAAACGCTTTACCCTCAAACGCATTGCGCGGGTTTTGGCGTGTTTGACCGGCGCGTGTGCGTTGGGCCTTGTCGTGCTGGGACTGGTTGTCGAGATGCCGGGTGAAAAACGCACGCCGGCCGGGTATGCCCGCAACGAATCCCAGTATCTCACCATGCGGGACGGTGTTCGTATCGCCATCGATGTGTGGTACCCGCCCCGCCTTGCCCGGGAAGAGCGGATCCCGGCCGTTATGCGGGCCACCCGCTACTGGCGTGCGGCGGAAACGCGGTTTCCTTACCGCATCTTGTACGGACTGGGCCGGGCGGAGCCTTTGGGACTACGTGAAGCGGTAGGTTTCAACGAGGCCGGGTACGCCCTGGTGACCGTGGACGTGCGGGGCAGCGGCGCCTCGTTCGGACAGCGTCCGATCGAGTACTCGCCGGACGAGACGGCCGACTTGGGCGAAGTGGCCGATTGGATTACAGGGCAACCGTGGTCCAATGGCAACGTGGGAACATACGGGGTGTCGTACGACGGTAACACGGCGGAACTTGCGGCCGTCCCCAATTCGCCCGTGGTGAAAGCCGTTGCGCCTCAATACAATGATTTTGACCCGCTGATGTACCTGGCCATGCCGGGCGGCGTGTTCGATTCGGGCTTTATCCGCGCGTGGAACAACGGCAATCAGGCCCTGGACGCCAATGACCTGCCCGGGGCGATGGAAGCCACCGGATTTTCCCGCTTAATGCTGCGCGCGCTGTTCCGCGGGGTGAAAGCTGTGGATGAAGACCGGGGGCGTGTGTTGCTCGCCGAAGCCGTGGCCGGACACAAGACGGCCGACCTGTACACGGGCCTGCTTCAACGAACCTATCGCGACGATGCCGTGGCCCAGACCGGGCAGACTGCCGAACAGATCAGCCCGTACGGCCTGAAAAAAGAGATCGAGGGTTCCGGCGTGCCGATGTATGTCTGGGTAAGTTGGATGGATGCGGGTACCGTTGACGGCGCCCTCAGCCGTTATCTCACGTTCAGCAACCCGCAAAAGGTTATCATCGGCGCGTGGTCTCACGGCGGCGAGCATGACGCGGATCCGTTCCGCCCCGCCGACGCCCCGCCCGATCCCCCCGTTTCCACCCAACTCGGTATGCTCCTTGCATTTTTCGACCGCCACCTCAAAGATCCACCGGCCCTCCCCGGACGCGAGATCCGCTATTACGTCATGGGAAGCGGCCAATGGAAAACGACCCCGACCTGGCCGCCGGCGGGTGTCACGCCGCAGCGGTGGTACTTCCAGGCGGATCATGGTCTGGCCCCCGGCAGCCCTGAGATCAACTCGGGCGCCGACGCATACACGGTCGATTATGCCGCCACTACGGGGCCGACCAACCGTTGGCACACTCAACTCGCCGGCGACGACGTCGTCTACCCGGACCGCGCACTCGAGGATCGGAAACTGCTGGCCTATACAAGCGCGCTGCTGCAAACCGATACGGAAATCACGGGCACGCCGCTGGTCACGCTCTATGTGTCCTCGACGGCGTCAGACGGGGCGTGTCATGTCTACCTCGAGGACGTGGCGCCGGACGGACGCGTGACCTACGTCACCGAAGGCATGTTGCGCGCCTTGCACCGCAAGGTGTCCGAGGCGCCGCCACCCTATGTGCAGTTGGGACCTTATCACACGTTTGCGCGCGCTGACGGTCAGTACCTCGTTCCCGGAGAGATCGCCGAGTTGCGATTCAGCCTGTACACCACGTCCGTTCTCATCAAAAAAGACCACCGGATCCGTGTGGCCATAGCCGGCCATGACGCCTCGATGTTCGCCCGCTATCCCGAAACGGGGACGCCTGTGTTGACCCTATACCGCAGCAGCCTTCAGGCGTCGTCGATCGAACTGCCGATTTCGCGCTAAAGACGGTTGGCAGTACGAAGATCATTACGCGAGGTGTTGAAGTAGAAACGCGGTGGTGCGGTCCAATACGTTTTTGTAGTCTTCCGGTTTGGCGTGGGCGAACCCGTGGCCGGCGCCCTCGAGCGTAATGAGTTCGTGTTCGACCCCGGCGTGCTGGAGCGCATCGGCCATCTGTACCGACAGCGCATAAGGCACGTCGGTATCGTTGGTGCCGTGGGCGAGCAGTGTGGGCGGATACGCCGGCGTAACGTTCTTGACGGGGCAAAACGGCACGAACGAATCCGGGGTGGTATGGGGATCGATGCCCACGACTTCGTTG
Organism: Candidatus Hydrogenedentota bacterium; assembly: GCA_026387845.1. Taxonomy (GTDB): domain Bacteria; phylum Hydrogenedentota; class Hydrogenedentia; order Hydrogenedentales; family SLHB01; genus JAPLKX01. Next base: position 4,583 of record JAPLKX010000245.1, read on the forward strand.
GGCCAGATGCCCTGTTGGCGGCAGTATAGGTAGAAATCGCCGCGCCGGTTACCTTGCGGGTTGCCGCAGGGGATTCCCTGACCCACCGCGCTCATGGCCTCCTCCTTGGAAACCATAGGCTTGGTGCAATAGAAGGGATCGGGCTTGCTGTACCATTCGCCGACGATATCGCCGTAGCCGAAATAGGATACAAGTGCTTTCGGGCGGGGCTGGATGCAAAACCCCGTCATCAACGTCAGATAGCCGCCTGCGGATCCTCCTTGCACACCGATTTGGTCCGGATTGCCGCCGAACAGGTCCGGCCCTTGTTCGCGGAGCCAGGCAAAGGCATCCTGGACGTCCTTGATGATTTCCGGCAGTTTGGTCTCCGGCGCGAGACGATAATCGATTGATGCCACGGCAAATCCCTTGTCAAGCAGCGGGCTGAACACGTCCATCTGGATCGGGTACCGTGCCCCCATGATCAGGGCGCCGCCGTGGATCGCGACGATGATGGGCCGTAGACGGCCAGCCGCGGCGCCGGTGTACACGTCAAGCTTGATTGCGCAATCCCCGACCCGTTTGAAGGTGTACGTCTCCATGCAGACCTCGCGTTTGGGTCGTTTCCGCGATTCCGTCCGAGATCGGCCGCCCGTTGCCGCACACCCGCATGCCGTTGCCGCCACAACCAGTTGTTTGAGCGCCTTTCTTCGGTCCATGAGTCATGAATCCTTTTTCGTGTTAGTCGCCTTGCCGGTGATTTCAGGGCTGCAACGCGTCTATTCGTCACTATCAATTTCTTCTCCCAATTTGTTGCGGCCCTTCTTGACGGGTTTGCCTGGTTTCGACGCCGGTTGGACCGACTCGAGGTCCTTCAGGCGGTCTCCGAGGTTGCTTGCCTCTTCTTCGGGCCTTCCGATGGGCCCGCTGTCTCCCAGGAGATACAACTTTCTGTACAAGTGATTTTGCGCCGGATTGTTTTCGTTGACCACCATCCGTCCGTCGGGATGCGCGTTGCGAACCAGTGTGCTTGCAGTATAGGTCGAGTCGGGCGAAGATATGAGACAGGACCCTTTTGCCCAAGTCAGACCGCCATCGGTTGTTCTCCACCAACATACCTCGCCGCCGCCCGTGAGCAACATTCTGACCACTTTCGGGGACTCGACAATCATGTCTCCGTCTCCTCCAGGGACCGCAACCGGTTTCTGCCAGGCGTTGCCCAGCCAACGGAAGTAGTGCACCTGCCCCTGCCGCCTGAAGAAAAGATGCGGATTGCCGTCGTCATCCACGCGGCAGGTGCCATGATTGGACTTTTCCTTAGCGGTATAGGTATCACACACCAAGGTGTTTTGGTCCGCGTATTCCTTCGTGACCGGCAGGACCAGCTTGTTTCCGCCGGCGTTCTCCCAGGATTCGTCACCGCAGTTCATTTTCATGTAGTAGCCGTTGTATCGTTCCCTGGTGTGCCCGTTGGTCCTGCACAGATGGTAGACATAGGATGCGGTGATCGTGTCGCCTTTTCCATTCTCGAACCATGCATACCAGGCGTCATGAATATTGGGGTCGCTTTGCTGCGTTTTGTGCTTCAAAACGGAAACCGGCGGCGAGAAGGTCCGGCAGTTGTCGGTTGATTTCTGATAGACCCAGTCGCTCTGGTGCGACCCGTGCCGGTAGAAGAGATAAATGTCTCCGTCGTCCATTTTCACGAATTGGCTGTACGTGCCGAACGGCGAAATGTTGTCTAAAACCTCCCAAGCGGAGATGTCCTGCGGGTTCTTCGAAACGACATGCGTCTGTTTGCCATTTCCGGCCGCACCGAGCGTATTCTTACCCAGTCTGAAATAGCCGCCATGGCCGCCGAAAACCAGATGGATATACCCGTTCCCATCCACAATCATCGCGGGACGCCCGTGGTTGTCGGGGCCTTTTGGGTCCACCGGGTCCGGTGTCTTTCCCATCGGGTTCTCGCCCGCTTGCACCGGCCCCGACCATTTCTTGGCGGCATGGTCATAGGCGCAGACATAGGGGTCCTCATGAGGCCCCTGATAGGCGATGTAGGTTACTCTGTTGTAGTACTCGGCGCACGGATGCTGTATCACAGCGACCGGATTGCCGTATCCATTGTCCGTAAAGTAATCCACCATGCCTGCTGAAGAAATGCCGCTTAGCAGAAACAGCATAGCGGTTAGTCTCGTAATCATTGGCACTCTTGTTCCCTTCATGGCCTTGCCCTCTTGACCAGGGCATTCAGGTAAAGTGAACGCAAGGGTTTCACCGCAAGGGCCGCCTGTCCGGGCGGGGATTTTTCGAGGACGCTCAGTATCCGGCCGAGGGCCCGCTGGGACAGGGTTTCCGGATTCTCGAAAACAATGTCCGCCAGTTTTCCCCGTTCCACGGCGATCATCACGGTTTTGTCAAAAGCGGTTTCCGGCACCAAGGGCCGGCGTTCGCGTTGTTTCATGTGGATGGCGCCATTGTCACAGATTCCATAGCACACGCCGCAGCCCAGGCAGAGATCCATGTCCGGCACGGCCAGTTTTAGTTCCTGCTCCTGTTCCCGTTCCGCCATACGAATCGCCCCGGTATAGCAGGCGTCGGCACATTGGCCGCACCCTTTGCAGCGGCCGGCGTCCACTTCCATTGCCCAGTTGGCGGGCACGATGGCCGAGCGAATGTTGTACGTGCGAATTGCGTTGACCAGGACGCAGCAGCAACTGCAACAGTTGCAGAGGAAGGTCACTTCCCGCTGCACATTGTCGCCAGTTTGGGCGAGGCCAAGCTGCTTGCATTCCGTCACGATATTCATGGCTTCCTTTGCGGAAATGGTCTTTGAAATTTCCATGCGCCGCATGGCCTGCGCGCCACCGTTAAGTGACAGGCACGTTCGCTGGGGGCGATCACAGGCTTTACCGAGGTGGCTGCGGTTGTGGCGGCATGCGCAGAGCCCGACGGTTATGTCCGAAGCGGTTTCGATGACGCGGGTGACCCGTTCCCAGTCGAGTACTTCGGTATGAGCATCGCCGGGAAGAGCCTCCTCGCGCCCGAAAGATCTGCCGAACTGGGTCGAACCGTTGAACGACTGACGCACAAAGCCTTCGTCGTGGAAAAGGTAGTCATCGAACAGGCGGGCGAGTTTCTCGATGGGCAATTCGTCGCGAACGCGCATCATGATGAATTCAAAGATGCCGCCCAGTACAGGCGCCAATGCAAAGAACCGTTCGCCGTCCCGCTCGACGTCTACCACAAGGCCGCGCAGGGCGAGGTTACTCAGCCGCGCCTCGAGAACGGCCCGATCCTCGCCCAGCTTCCTCGAAAGCGCCGTCAGCGATGCGGGCTGGGTGGGAATGCGCCGCGCAAAATCCGCGTCTTGGGGCGAGAAGAGTATCCGCAGCACCTGCATGATAGCCGGGGAGTCGGGCACGCCGGTGGGCGCGTGATCCATCTGTTGCCGGAGTTGACGATAGGCACGGGGGTTATCGAGCACGTGGGCCATGGCGTTTCTCCTGTCCGGCAGCCATATTAAGTAAACCGGCGATGTTGATCCAGCGTCCGCTTGACCGTAGTATAGTTTGTCGGACTCGAGGGATAGCGTACAAACCGACACCTCGGACTTCCCGGGAGGAGGCGTATTGCGATGGACTCGGTGACACGCCGGAACTTTCTTGAGACCACGGTGGCTATCACGGCGTTGGCAGCGGGGCCGGGAAGAGCCCGTGCCGACGACGGCAGCGACGTGGGAGCCACCGGATACCGCACGCGCAGCGGCACGGAAGTCTCGAACATGCTTGAGTCAGGCAAGCCAAAAGTGTATGAATCAACTGTGCGGCCGGGCTTCACGTGGCCCGAAGGCAAGCGAATGGCGGTCAGCATGAGCTTCGACGACGCCCGTCCGTCGCAGGTCGATGTGGCCTTTCCTCTGCTCGAGGATTTCGGGGTGAAAGCGACGTTCTACGTCTGCCCGGACAACCTTGAAAAACGGGTGGACGACTGGCGGGCGGTGGCTTCGGCGGGCCACGAATTGGGCAACCACACGGTGAGCCACCCGTGCAGCGGCAATTTCGAGTTTTCCCGGGGCAACGCGCTCGAGAGCTACACCCTCGATGACATGGAAAAGGAAATGGTTGAATGCAACCGGCGGGTGGAAACGGCGTGTGGGGTGGTTCCGGCTACGTTCGCCTACCCCTGTGGCAACACGTTTGTGGGACACGGCAAGAAAGTGCGCAGCTATGTACCGCTCGTGGCCAAGCACTTTTTGGCGGGCCGGGGTTTTCCGAGTGAATGGCACAACGCGCCCGCCGTCTGCGATCTGGCCCAGTTGAACGGCGTTTCCTTTGACGGCCTGGATTTCAACACGATTTTGGGCCTCATCGACAAGGCGGGCGCCGACGGCGCCTGGCTTGTCCTGGCAGGCCACGACGCAGGCGATGAGGACGCTCGCCAGGTAACCCGTTGCGATACCCTTCGGGCGGTCTGTGAGTATGCACTCGAGCCGGACCACGGCATTTGGCTGGATACGGTCGCCGCCGTGGCAAAACACCTGCGAGATTGGCAGGCTGAGAATAAGAGGCAACGCAAAAAGACGGAAACACGTTGAGGGAGGTACGGACTATGTCAACAAACCGAATGGGGCGGCGTGCATTCCTCCAGGCCAGCGCGGGCGGAGCGGCATCGCTGGCAATGATCGAAGGGAGCGCAAGCGGGGCCGAGGCCACGGGTTCATCGAAACCCGCGTTGCTTGGTGGCGAGCCCACACACAAGGGACCATTTCCGAGTTGGCCCCAGATAGACGAGCGGCATGAACAAGTATGGCAAGAGGTCCTGAAAAAACGTGGGTGGTGCCGGCTGAACGGCGACTACGTCGAGCGGTTCGAGGCGGAATATGCAAAGACGATCGGCACCAAGTTCTGTCTCGCCGTGGCCAATGGCACCAGCGCCTTGATTGCTTCGCTCAACGCCCTGGGTGTTGGCCCGGGAGACGAGGTCCTGGTTCCACCCTACACCTTTGTGGCTACGATCAACGCCGTGTTGCTGCAGTACGCCTTGCCCGTATTCGTGGACACGGACCCGGAGACGTTTCAGATGGATGCCACAAGAGTGGAGGCCGCGATTACGGAACGGACGCGCGCCATCTTGCCTGTTCACCTCGGGGGCAATGTGGTCGACATGGACACGCTGCTGGCCGTTTCCAAAAAGCACAACATACCCGTTATCGAGGACGCCTGCCAGGCGCACTTCGCGGAATGGCGCGGAAAACGGGTGGCAAGCCTCGGCGACACGGGCTGCTTCAGTTTCCAGGTCACCAAGAATCTGTGCTCCGGGGAGGGCGGCGCACTCATGACCAATAGAGAAGACCTTATCGAGCGGGCCGGCTCCTTCCACACCAACGGGCGGCCCTGGGGCGCCAAAAGCGGCTTCGGTTACGTTCGGAACGGCTCTAATCTGCGCATGACCGAGTTTCAGGGTGCGCTGCTTCTCGAGCAACTGCCGCGGGTTGAAGCGCAAAGCCAGATCCGCGAGCAGAACGCCGCCCACCTCACAAAACGGATCGAGGCCATTCCGGGCATCCGTCCCGCCAAGAGCTACGAGGGCACGACCCGCAACGCCTACCATTTGTATATGTTTCGATACGACCCCGAGCAGTTCGCGGGACTTTCCCGCGACCGGTTCCGGGAAGCCCTGAGCGCCGAAGGCATCCCCAATATGTCCGGCTACACGCCGCTCAACGAGCAGCCCTTCATGAAAGAAACGCTGTACTCCCGCGGCTTCGTGAACGTCTACGGCAAGGAGACAATCGACGCGTACTTCGGGCGAATCGCGTGTCCCGAGAACGACCGGTTGTGCACGCAAGGCGTCTGGTTCACGCAGAACATGCTCCTCGGTCCCCGTAGCGACATGGACGACATCGCGGATGCGATCGAGAGAATCCACGCTCACGCAAAAGAACTGATTGCCTGAGATCGGCCGAGAACAAGAGACTCTCGCCGCATGAGGCGGGTCCGGAGTCCGTTGAGAAGGCATAAGGTCAGACGTCTGGGCTAAATAGGGAAAAAGACCCGAAAGCCGCGCAGGACTGTCAACTTCGCACTTCGCACTTAGAACTTCGCACGTGTTGCGGCTTCGTCGAGAAGCCCGTAGTAGAGGGCGCGCCAGTAGGCATCGATGTAAGCGGCGCCGCCGAGGTCGTACCGCTCGTTTTTCTTGAACTGGAGCACGAGGTTGGCCGACTGCCAGGAGTCGCCGCCGTCGTGCGAGACGTACAGGCCGGCGGGCGTGCCGGCGAACACCCAGTCGGTGCAGGGGGAGGTGAACACGGTGCGGGCTACGGGTATGTCGAGGCCGTTTGCCGTCACTTCCCACGAGGCGCCGCCGTCGGTGCTGCGCAAGACGCCGTTGTCGCCCGGTTTGAACAACGTTGACGACCGCGGTCCGGGCAATGGGGGAAGCCCCTCAGCGAGAAGGTCCCATTTCCGGTCGAATTCGCGGTCGAACTTGAACACGCACTGGTAAACGGCGTTCTCGCGGACCGCGAACAGGTAGACGGGTGCGGGGATGTTGGCGTTCACGGCAGTCTCTTTGGGGACGGCCTGGGCGACATGCATCTCGAGGGGTTTGCCGCCTTCTTCCGGTACGCTCAGCCGCTGCCATTTAAACCCGCCGGTCAGCGAACCGTAAAACCCGTCGCCGCACGTGGCGTATACCATGCGGACGCGCGGCCCCGAGGCGATGGCCCGGGCCGGGGACGGCAGGGTTGCGTCGACTGGATACCATTGCGCCGCCGTAGCGCCGCCATCGCGCGACTGGTAGACGTCGCCCTGCTGGTCAATTGCGTAGATGACCATCGGGTCTTCGGCGGGGACGGCAACGCCCGTGACAATCCGGCTCAGCCAGCCATCGGGCCGCAGCAGGTTGCCTTTCCAGACGTACTCGTTGTCCCAGGCGGCGGCGTACGTTGGCAGCGGGTGCGGCAGGTCGGTCCGCAGGCTGGACATCGTCGGCCGGACCAGCATGTCGGTGGGCCAGGTCTGGAGCCGGAAATGGGCGTCGCGCAGTGCCTGTTCGCGGTCGGGTGCGTCGGGCGTCAGGCTCATGTAGATGTAGGTGAAGAGGCTTTGCGCGTCGTCCTTATGGTTTGCCCACAGCGCGTCGAGCACCACGCGATACGCCGCCAGCAGTTCCGGGTCGGTTTCGATTCGGAAGAGGTTCTCGAGGTGGCAGAACACGTGCTCGCCGTCGTCGAAGTTTTTCTCAGTTTTGAACTCTTTGAGGCCGCGGACGCCGTACTGATCGATCAGTTTTTGATAGGCCTGATCATATTTGGGGTTGCCCGTGGCGTGGTGGGCGACCTTGGCCCCGGCGATGGCCATCATGACGCGGGTGTTGAGTGTCTTGCCGTCGGTGAACCCGAGAATCGCCGTATACCGTTTGCCGTCGTAATGTTTGATTTTGAAGTCGTTGTCCACCCAATACCCGACGAGCGCGTCGATGGCCTCGCGAGCCCGGTCTTTTTGGGAGCCTTGTGCGGCGAGGTCGTAGTACTGGCCGAGGCCGTGGGTGGCGTCGCTGTAGTTGTGGTGGCTGGGATCGCCGCGCCACCGAAGGTTTCTGTACTCGCCGGCGCCTTGCAGCCACACGTCGCTGGTCCGGTCGCCTGCCCGTTCCTCATACGACTCGCCGTGGCCAAACTGGTACCCGCGCGCCTGCAAGCCCCGGACGCCTGTGACCAGTTGGCACCGGTATACGGCCTCGAAAATCTCGTCGGCCCGCGCCAGGGCTTTCGATACCTCTTTCTTGGGCGCCTTAGTTTTCTTCAGGTAGGCGTAGCGGTATGACGCCCCCGCCAGATAATTCGAGGTCCAGCAAACCGCATGCGCCACGTTCTGATACGCTCGCGTCGAATAATCGACGGGCCCGCCGTCCAGCGGCACCTCGATTTGCGAGGGGTACAGGCCGAGCATGTTGTGTTTTGCCTGGATATCCTTCTCGATGATCTTTTCTTTTTCAGCCATGGGCAGCCGCCAGGACTCATCTTCGGCCATTGCGGACACGGCGGCAACCAGGCACAGCGAAATAAACACAGCGGCAGGTTTACGCATAGATAGAATCCCCTACAGCAGGCCTTTGACGCCGCGGCGGATGGCCGGGTCGTTATAGTGCTGGTCAAAATACTGGATCATGACGTCGACGTAGGAGGTGAGCGGCGGGCACGAGATCCCGAGCGGAACCAGGGCGGCCTGGGCGTTGTC
>JAPLKX010000586.1 GCA_026387845.1 Candidatus Hydrogenedentota bacterium
GAAATGGTGCTGCATCGAGTGCTCCATGTTGAGCACGTCGATCACCGCCGGGATCATCGCCACCACCCGCTTATCGACTGCCGCAACCGTCCAGGTGGTCCAGCCGCGTTTTGAGCCGCCGCACACCACGAACCCGTTCACCGTCGGGTGAAGTTTCTGCACCGTGTCCATGGCCCGCACCACCGCCTTCGTCATCGGCAGCCGCGCCGGCCACTTCGAGTCGCCGGTAACCATGAACTTGTCCCACGTGTAGGCGATAAACTCGTCTTCGCTCCGCCCCCTCTCGAGATACCGTTCCTCTTTCTCATCGGGGAACTTCAGGGGCTGGTTTGGAATCTGCGCGATCACCGCGACGATCGAGTTGGTCTGGACGGCAATCTGCGCCATGGTCGTGTCAATTTTTTTGGGCGCCTCGCCCCGGTTGCTTCCCCCGCCGACGAACATCAGCGCCTGGGTGTGCTCGAGCTTGGCCGGCTCGACGATCGTCAAATAATGCTCCCACACCGGCCGGTCGATCTCGGCTGGCGTCAGCCACGTCTGCGACGTCATCGCCCATACCTTGGCGGTGAAATTGGGATCAGTCACCGTCAGGACCGGCTCCGGGCCGAACTTGTAACTGGCGTCCGGCGCCGCAACGTAGTCGTCCAGCGGCGTCGCGCCCGCAACAGCCGCGAAAAACAGGAAGAAAAACACAACACGTAAGCCAGAGAACCGCGCAAACTGCTTGTTCATACCACATTCCTTTCAACTGGCTTAACAGCCATTTACAGCCAAACGGCCCTCATCAGGGCAATCCTAGACCTTATCAAACAACCGGGACAGGTGCAACAAAAACCCGGGTGCCGCGTGCTGGCGCTTGTTCGGAGCGGTCCATAGGATGCGGGCGATAAAGGTGTCGCCTTTGGCGCCGCGGCGCGTGTAAGTCAGAAACAGGCCGTCGCTGTGGGTAATCCAATACTGCTGGGTGTTGTAGCTCCCGAGTTCGGCGCCGTCGTCGAATCTCCACGGATTGATGGGGGCGTAGTGAGGCCGTCTCTGCCTGAGGTCACATAGGCTTTCTGGTCGTTGCGGATCGTGGGGTAGTACGTCTGGCGGAGTCTGGCCAGCGACGGTCCACACAACCCGCTTGACACGGCCACCACGTTTGTGGTACCGTAACCACAAGTAGCGAAAACAGGGGAGGTGGCCATGCATGAAGTTCCGGAACTCAGCCGGGCCGAATGGCTCATTATGAAGTGCTGCTGGAAGAAGGGGAAATGCACCGCGCGCGACGTGTATGAGGAGGTGCTCAAGCAGAAGGCGTGGCGGTACCAGACGGTGAAGACGATGCTCGATCGGCTTGTGCAGAAGGGTTACGTGAAGATGAGCAAGATCGGCCCGATCTGCCTGTTCGAGCCCGGTGTTTCGCAAACGCGGGTGATGGGAAAGGCGTTGGATACGTTCGTGGGAACGGTGCTGGATGGGGCGTTTACGCCGATCTTCGCTCACCTGGCCAAAGGGAAAAAGCTGAGTCAGGAGGACATCGAGTCCTTGAGAAAGCTCGTCGAACAACATGAGGAGGATTCGGGACAATGAACGCCTTCTTGATTGCCGCGGAGTGGTGGACCCGGACGCTGTGGGTGTTGAGCTGGCAGATTGGGGTTTTGGTGGGAGTAGTCTGGCTGGCGTCTTTGGCGTCACGGCGCGCCTCACCCAATTTCCGGTACTGGCTGTGGTGTATTGTGCTCGTCCGGTTGTGCGTTCCGGTATCGCTGGCGCTTCCCGCGGGGATCAGCGGCGATGTCCGGCACGCACTGGAAACCTCCGCACCAGCGGTCCTTCTTGCGACGCAACGGGCGGTTATGTCACCGGTACCAGCGTCACCAGAAACGGGCGATTCAATACCCGAGGCGGCCAGTGGCCAAGGCCCGGAGGGTTCGTTGAAGACGCGTGTCGCCCCGGGCGGACTTCCGGAGTTGTCGCTCAACGCGAAACTCGCGTTAGGGTGGACCGCCGTTTCCCTGAGTCTCTTAATCCTGGTGGTCATGAAGAGCTTGCGCGTGCGGCGCATGCTACAAGGTTGGCGCGAAGTCACACGGCCGGAGCTGCTTCTGCTGGTCGATTCGCTTCGGTCGAAGTGCGCGATTGGCCGTGAGGTACGCGTGCGGATTCTGCCGGCGGTGCAATCTTCGCAAGGCCCGGCCGTGATTGGAATTGTGCGGCCTACGATTTTGTTGCCGGCGCCGGTGGCCGAACACTGGAGTCTCGACGAACTCGAACCGGTGTTGCTCCACGAACTGGCCCACATCAAACGGTGGGACCTGCTGGTTAACCTGGTGCAGATAGTCGTCCAGGCGGCGTACTTCTTTCATCCCCTGGTCTGGTTCGTCAATGCGCGCATCCGGCAGGAACGCGAACTGGTATGCGACGACTTGGCCGTATTGCATTCCGGCGGACGGTGTAAGCGGTACAGCCAGAGTTTCATGCGCGTGTTGGAGGAGACCTCGAATCACGCGCTCTCCCTTGGAGTGGCGGGCGTGGGTATGACGGAGCACCGAAAACCGCTGGCACGCAGAATCATCCGCATGATGAGCAAGGACTATCGGCTCTACCGGCCGCTGGGATGGCTGTCGATAGCGCTGTTAGTGTTGGTATCCGCAGCGGCAATAGCCGTTGCCGCGGAACGGGCGGCGGACGTGGTTTCGCAGCACGAGGTCGAGATCAAAGGCTACGTCCGGCCGACTGGACATGCATCGGTCAGCGGAAAGGTCGTGGACGCGGACACGGGCGAGCCAATAACCGGATCGTCGGTCATGCTCTTTCGCACAGACACGATGGACGCGATTCTTATCACGGTTGCCGGGGATGGTTCTTTCGAGTTCAAGGATGTTCCTGGGGGCTCGTATGTGTTGCGCATGAATGCAGCGCCGGATCATGTGACTGATTCGGAGAAATCCGGTGGGGTTTCGTTCCAGCTTGGGGAAGAAGAACAGAAGCGGGACATGGTCTTCAAGCTCCGGTGGGGATTCAGTATTACGGGCCGAGTCACAACGGAAGACGGCAGCCCATTGCCGGAGGACAAGGCGTTTGGCGTCGTGGCGTGGGCGGGAAGCCCCACCGAGAAGAATACCGGGCAGTCCCATCGTAAGATGATTGGCCAGGGCCAAGTGGACCCGAAGGATGGGTCGTATCGCATCGGTGGATTGGACGGCGGGCCCGTGTATGTCCAGTTCATGGATTGGAATTCTGAGGTGAAGGATGACCCTTATCCGCCCGTGTATTTTCCGGGAACGTTTGCGCGCGACAAGGCTGCGGTGATCACTTTCGACAAGACCGGGGAAACCGAAATTAAGAATGTTGATATTCCGCTGCGCAAGACCGGGGGACTTGTCCTCGAAGGGATGGTGACCAACCGGGACACGGGCGAGCCGATTCCCAAAACGCTGGTGGACGTATGTCACCGGGACACGACGTTCGATCGAGCTACCACCTATACCGACGCGCAGG
>JAPLKX010000263.1 GCA_026387845.1 Candidatus Hydrogenedentota bacterium
GTCGACGATGTCGATGTCAGGCCGTTTCACCACCGCCTCCCAATCGAGCGAGGTCTCTTCCCAGCCGTACTTGTCCGCTACCTGAACCTCTTCTTCATACTTGCCGCACAACACCTTCGTCACCGGTTTGACGGGCAGATCAAAAAACATTCCCACCCTGCGCCATGCATTGCTGTGCGCTTTCCCCATAAATTGGGCGCCAATCAGAGCCACATTCACCGTTTTCTTCGCCATGGACAGTTCCTCCTCACCTTTACCAGTTCCGCAAAAAGGCATTATTGACTGATTAGGTCAATAATAATGCTGTTTCCCCGTCCGAGTCAATCACAAACTGATATTACATACCCGACCCATCCGGCCCGGCCTGCCCTTCTTGACCACATACGGTTTCAACCGTTACTCTTCTGAAAGCCCCAAAAGTGAAAACCGGCCCGTAGAAAGGCTTGATCATGCCCGAACCATTCGACTTGGAACGGTTGCGCATCCCCGACGATTCCGCCTACAGGGAGTTGCTGGCCCGCTGCCCCGGCGTCGCCCTGCGCAGATACGCCGACGACGAAATACTCATCACGGAAGGCGCCGAATCACGGGAAGTCTTCCTCGTCCTTCAGGGGGCGTGTGTCGTGGAAACGGCCCCGGCCCCGATGCCGGCAGCCGGCCTCAGGCCCTGGCCATTATCAGCGCCACGCCCGCCGCCCCCGCGTTCCTGGGCGAGATGGCGCCCCTGGGCGCGGGGTCGCGCTCGGCGACCGTCCGGTGTTCGGGTGCGGTGTTCACGGCGGTGCTGCCCCCGGACGCGCTCGAAACGGTTGTCAACGAGCTGCATTTCTTTACCAGGTGCCTCTGCCGGCAGTTCGCAGACAGGCTCCGCGAAGCCAACCAGCTCATCAAGGACTACCAGCGCCAAAACGCTCTCCAAGCCGACCTCGTCGTCAAACAGCCCGGCCAAACCATCTTCAAGGCAGGGGACCCTGCCGCAAACCTGTTTCAACTCGTCGAAGGCGTGGTCCGGCTTGAAACCCCGGCCGGCCAGAAGTCCTTTACGGCCGCACAACTGCCCGACGGGTTCCTCGATCCCGGCCCGTTCTTCCGCAACGCCCCCTGCGAATCCACCGCCGTCGCCGAAACCACCGCCATGCTCGTGGCCATATCCAACCAATCCATGAAAGCCGTTGTCCGCAGATACCCCCAACTCCTGATCGGCCTCTACCGCGAAAAAACCTGATCGTTATGTCCACTGTGTCCACGATGTCCACGCTGTCCACATTTCCAAATGTTTTACGCTGGACCCCGTGCCCTGCAAAGAGTATGATCATGCCTGTTTTTCACCCAGCATGACTGCACAAAAGGAGAGACCCCATGCGCAATAAACTCACCTTGACCGCCATGGCCGTAGCCGTGGCCGCACTCGCAATGTTTTCCCAAGCAGGCGCCGCCCCGCAGGCTTCTGCGGGCCCGTGGCTCAACCTGTTTGACAACGAAACCCTGTTTGGCTTCACGCCCTGCGGCGACGTCGGGTGGACCGTCCAGGACGGCAACCTCGTGAGCGGCAAAGGCTCGGGCGGGTGGATTTCGACCTCGAGCCAGTACGGCGATTTTGAACTGACGGCCAAAGTGAAAGTGGCGGCGGGCTGGTCGACGTCGCTGCTACTCAGAGCGGCCTGCGAAGGCCATCCCTCCGAGAACGGCTCGACCGCCATCCTCATCAGCCAGCCCGAAAAAACCGAGCCCGCCTGGCGTGAAATCGCTGTCAAAGCAGAAGGCGCAACGATAACCGCCACGGTTGACGGCCAGCCCGTCGAAGTAAAGGCGGGGTCGCGCCCAGTCGGCTTCATCGGCATCACCTACAACCGCGGCGAAAAACCCCGCGGCGGCGAAATCCAGTTGGCCGGCCTGAAACTGCGGCCCATCAGCATGAAGCCCCTGTTCAACGGCGCCGACCTCACCGGCTGGAACATCATCCCGGAGCACAAGTCCGTCTTCACCGTCATTGACGGCGCCATCAACATCAAAAACGGCAACGGCCAAATCGAAACCGCGGGCACCTACAAAGATTTCGTACTCCAGCTCGACATCATCTCCAACGGCAAGCAACTCAACAGCGGCGTGTTTTTCCGCGGCCCCGTCGGCGTGTGGTGGAAAGGCTACGAGTCCCAAGTCCGCAACCAATGGGTCGGCGAGGACAGAAACAAGCCCGTCGATTTCGGCACCGGCGGCAATTACGGCAACCAGCCCGCCCGCAAGGTCGTCTCCAGCGACGGCGAGTGGTTCACCAAGACCATTGTCGTCAACGGCAACCACGCCTCGATCTTCATCAACGGTTACCTTGTCAGCGACTACCTCGATACGCGCCCCGTATCCGCCGAATCCAACGGCAAGGAAGGCTACGTCCCCGGCCCAGGCACCATTCACCTCCAGGGCCACGACCCCACGACCGACCTGTCATTCAAGAATATCGTTATTCAGGAGTACCCGGCCGGCAAATAAGCCATGCGGAGGCACATAATGCCTGTTGCCGTACTGTTAAGCGTGACGCTCGCGCTTTGGGCTGCGGGCGTCTCGCCTGCATCTGAAAGGCTCGAGGTCGAACCCATCTGGTCGGGCCACCCGGTAGGTTTCTCGCTCCTGACGCACGGCGACCGGCAGTTCGTCGCCTACTACGATGCCGAACGGCACATGAAGGTGGCCGCCCGCGCGCTCGATTCCACTGTCTGGGATTTTGTCGAGCTTCCCGAGCAACTCGGGTGGGACAGCCACAACGGAACCGGGTGTCACGTATTCGCTCGAATGGGAGACGCTCCCACCCAATCGCGACAGGCCGCGCGAGGGAGAGCCGCCCCCGCCGTCCATGCTCCACGTTGTAAAGAAGTCTGATAACAAACAACCTTCTATGAACGAAAAGGAGAGGAAGTCATGATGAAAAAGATGTCAATTGCAGCAATCGCATGTTGCCTTGCCGCCTTCTCAGTGTTTGCCGCTGATGACGCGTCGTGGAAAACCCTGTTTAACGGCAAGGACCTCACTGGCTGGACCAACGCGCGGCCCGATCAGAAAATCAACTGGGTCGTCGAAGACGGCGCAATGACCAACACGCCAAAAGACAAAGACATCGGCACGACCGAACAGTTCCAAGATTTTGACCTCCAGATCGAATACAAAACCGTGCCAAAAGGCAACAGTGGCGTGTATCTGCGCGGCCGGATCGAGTTGCAGGTGCTCGACAGCTTTGGCAAAACCGAGCTCACGACCGGCGACGACGGCGGCATCTACGGCCAGTTCGCCCCGCTCGTCAACGCATCCAAGCCGACCGGCGAGTGGAACGCGCTTGAAGCCACTATCGTCGGCGACACGCTGACCGCCAAGCTTAACGGCAAGCTCATCCACGACAAGGTCAAGCTGACGCAAGTCACCGGCGGCGCGCTCCCCGGCGGCCTCACCGATCCCGGCCCGCTCATGCTACAGGGCGACCACGGAAAGGTCTGGTACAGAAACATCCGCATCCGCCCCATTAAACCCACTGCCGAAAGCGCCGCCGAAAAGAAGTAAACAAACCAGCGGCGGGTGGTTCAAAACCACCCGCCCTCTCTGTACCCTCCAGGTAACTGCTGCTGAACAATCAAGGTTTGATCGTCATTCGGGCCCCTTCGTCGACGCGGAAAAGGGGCAGTTTCAGGCCCTTTGTCTCGATGTACTCATCCACGGCCTTGCGGGAACCCGCCCAATCCCCGTAGTCGTCTATGATGAGTATGCCGCCCCGTTCCAACCGGGGATACAAATGCGTCAACTCGTGCAAAGTGGATTCGTAGAAATCCGTGTCGAGCCGCAACAGGGCAATCGAGCCAGGCGCATTCGCCGGCAACGTTTTCTCGACGACCCCCTGGATCAAATGGACCTTCTCCGCGGGATAGCCCGTCGACAGCACGGTCGCCCGGACCTCTTCGAGCGAGTAGCGCATGATTTCAGGCACTTCGGTGACATTGGGGTTACGCTCGGACTCGGGCACCCCGCGGAACGCGTCGAATTCCGTGTGATGCGGCCACATCTCGCCAAACAGATCATAGAAAAACAGTTCGCGATCCACTGCGCCCAGCCGCTTCAGGGCGCGCGCCATAGCCATGGCGCAACCGCCTTTCCAGGTTCCGCACTCGACCAATGCCCCCGGAACGTCACATTTGACCACATATTGGACGGCCCGCACCAGCGTAAAGATCCGTTCCCGGCCCACCATCGTGTACCGTTCTACGGCCCGGAAATCCTCAATGTCCTCCCCCGAAAAATCGTAAGGAAACGGGTTCACATCCCCCTGAGAACCAACCCGAACAATTTCAAACCCCCCCGCCTTGAACAGCGCACGAACCGGCCG
>JAPLKX010000609.1 GCA_026387845.1 Candidatus Hydrogenedentota bacterium
AAAATTTAAGTGCGCCGCCGATGGACGGTCGCGCGGTAGCGCGACCCCACCGCATGCACCACAATTCATGCAAGGGATTTGGAGATGAGCACACCGGTTCTTAATCGGATTGATGCCACGACGTGGGAAATCCCGCGGACAGGCGGGATGCGCGTGCCGGGGAGAATCATCGCCAACGAGGAATTGCTCAAACCCATCCTGCACGACAAGGCCGCGGAACAGGTGGCGAACGTGGCGTGGCTGCCGGGGATTGTGGCGTATTCGATGGCGATGCCGGACGCCCATTGGGGCTATGGCTTCCCGATCGGCGGCGTGGCCGCGACCGACCCCGCGGAAGGCGGCGTGATCTCGCCGGGCGGCGTCGGGTACGACATCAACTGCGGCTGCAGAGTCATGACGACGGCGCTCGAGTACTCCGCCGTGAAGGACCGCATGCACGACATCGTCGCAGGCCTGTTCCGAGACATCCCCGCGGGGGTCGGGTCGCAGGGGGCGATCCCGAAACTGAGCGAGAGCGAGATGAGGCGCGTGCTCAACGAGGGCGCGCATTGGGCCGTGAGCCAGGGTTACGGCACGCTCGAGGACCTCGACGCCACCGAAGACCACGGGCGAATCGAGTCGGCGGACTCGAGCGCGGTGTCGGCGCGGGCGCTGGCGCGGGGCGAGAACCAGGTGGGCACGCTGGGATCGGGGAACCATTTTGGCGAGGTGGGCGTGATCGAGAAGGTGTTTGATAGGCGGATCGCCGAGGCGTACGGATTGCGCGAAGGTTTCATCACGGTGATGATCCACAGCGGCAGCCGGGGGCTCGGCTACCAGGTGTGCGACGATTTCATCCAGATGATGTTGCGGGCCGCGCAGAAGTACGGCATCACCCTGCCCGACAAGCAACTGTGCTGCGCGCCGGTCGAGTCGCCCGAGGGGCGGCAGTACATCTCCGCGATGTCGGCCGCGGCCAATTATGCATGGGCGAACCGGCAGATCATGATGGAACTGGCGCGGCGGTCGATCCAGCACACGCTGCGGATCAAACCCGAGGAGTTCCAGGGCCGGCTGCTGTACGACGTTTGCCACAACATCGCCAAAATGGAAACGCACACCGTCGAAGGCCGTGCGCGAAGACTGTGCGTGCATCGGAAAGGGGCGACGCGGGCGTTTCCCGGCACCCGGCCCGAGGTGCTCGAGCGGTACCGGGCCGTTGGCCAGCCGGTGTTGATCCCCGGCGACATGGGTACGGGCTCGTACGTGTGCGCGGGCACGGAGACGGCGCTCGAAAAGACGTTCGGCAGTTGCTGCCACGGGGCCGGGCGGATGTTGAGCCGGAAAGCTGCCAGCAGGGCCAAAGATCCCGCCACACTGATGCGCGAACTCAAGGCCAAAGAGATCATCGTGATGGCCCGGAGCAAACGGACGCTCACCGAGGAGTCGCCCGAAGCATATAAAGACATAGACGCGGTGGCGGACGTTGTGGCGGAATCGGGGATCGGGCTGAAAGTGGCGCGGATACGGCCCGTCGGGGTGATCAAGGGTTGAAGTGGACCGTGTGGACATTGTGGACACAGTGGACATTGTGGACACAGTGGACATGCCAGTCGTGGATTGCGGATCAGGTTGAAGGCAGTTTATTTGCCAAAGAGGGGGTTTCCCCGCATAATTAGTCAATGAACTCGACACTATTTGGTTTGGCTTTAGTTCTGGTCATTATTGTATTGCGGTCGGTTTACACTCAGTGGAAACGGCGGCGTTTTGCGATGCTGTGGAAATCGGGCGCGGAGGCAGTCAAGAACAAAGATACCGCGGGCGCGGAGTCGGCGTTTCGCGGCTGCGTGCGGCTGGCGCCGACATCCGCGCAGGTGCATTTGGCGCTGGGTGCGGTGCTGGCGCAGCGGCGGAAGGACAAGGAGGCGGAGGAACAGTTGCGTCTGGCGGCGCAGCTCGAACCGCGCAAGCCGCTCGGGCATCTCGAACTCGGGTTCTTCCTGGCGCTGTGCGCGCAGGATCGCTCCAATGACGCGGTGGCGGCGTTTGCCGAGGCCCTGAAATGCGCACCAAACCTGCGCGATACACTGGCAAGAGACCCGCGGCTCGAGGGGCTCAGGCGGCATGCGGAGTTTCAGAAGCTGCTGAACCCAGTTGACGGTTGAGAGTCGACAGTTCGCAGTTCGCTGGGCGGCTTTTGCCAATGCGGGGAGTGTGTGCTAGACTCGCTCGGGAACGCGAGGGACGCGGCTTATGGACGCAGTGCAGGAACATTTGCGCGAGCATTACAAGCTTTACATCGGGATTTTTCTGGTGTTGCTCCCGCCGGTGGTGTTTTTCCGGCGCTATTCGATCCCGGCAATCCTTTACACGATAGAGTTCGCGGTTTACTGCGCGCTGATGCACTCGATCCTGGGGGGTGTGGTCCGTCTGGCGTCGTGGTTTAAAGCGGAGAGCGCGATGAAACGGGCGTTCGACGCGGCGGCTGATTCGAACCCGCACTGGATAACGCCGTTCCGGTATTTCTACGACAGGACCCAGTACCATCCGGCGTGGCTGTTTTACCTGGAAATCGTCGCGGTGGTGGCGATCCTGGTGCTGATGTATAAGTGGCGGCCGCTGCGCGCGCAGAAGAAATCGCTGAGACCGCTGACGCGGCGCACCCTTGCCCGCAAGATGTCCGCACAAGCCGCAAAACCCCCTTCGACGTGGTCGAATAGAAGGTAGACTGGAGACCATCATGATTCCAAACTTCATCCATGGGTGCATCTCGCCTGTTTTTACGGCATTCGACGAGGAGGGCCGGCTCGACGACGCGGGGCAGCGGTCGATCCTCGAGTATCTCTACCAGACGAAGAGCGTGTCGGCTTATTTTGTGCGGTCGGGGATGGGTCAGATGTTCACGTTCAGCTATGAGGACGTGCGGCAGATCACGCGGACATCGTGTGCGTGCATGGCGGGGCGGGGCGCGGTGCTGGCGGGCTGCTCGGGCATCTGGGACAGAAACCGGGAGAAGCGGCCGGACCCGGAGGTGTTCGCGAGGCAGGCGATCGAGTTGAGCCGGTACGCGCTGGAGACGGGCGCGGCGGGCGTGGTGCACACGATACCGGAGGCGATTCTGCCGCGGGACGGCGAGACGCCGCGGGACGTGGTGCTGCGGTATTTCGAGCGGCTCGACAACGAGATCGAGGGGCCGATCCTGATTTACCAGTCGCCGGGTACGGATGAGCGGTACCT
>JAPLKX010000746.1 GCA_026387845.1 Candidatus Hydrogenedentota bacterium
TGTTATGCGCTCACGGGCCGCGAGGAAGCGATTCAGGAGAAGCTGGCAGGGCACCCCGGCAACGAGGCCCCTCAACTTCCGGGCACGTACCGGCAGTGCGAGAAACAACTGATCCTGTCCACGCTGGTCGAGGTGAAATGGAATCGGCGCCGCGCGGCGGAGATCCTCGGAATGAGCTACAACACGTTGCGCAGGCGCATCGCCGCGTATTGCCTGGACGAAGAGGAGCCGGAGTTTCCGTGGAGTTTGCGCGGGCTGAAAATTGGCGCGGGAGAATTTCCATGAGAATCCTGGGACGAGACTCGGGAGTCGCCCATATTTGGGTGGCCATCGTGCTGCCGATGATGGTGGGTTTTGTGGGCCTGGCGATCGACATGGGTTACGAGACGTGGGTGGGCCAGCAGTTGCAGTCGTGTGCCGACGCATCCGCCCTTGCCGGCGCATATTACGTGCAAACGAATGTCGACGAGGCGCGGGCGGCCGCGGTGCGGATCGCGCTGCTGAACCGGGCCGCGGACGGGCCGATGCAGTTAAACCTGAACACAGAAAACGCGCCAGAAGGCGACATCGTGGTCGGCCGTTTTGACCGGGACACGATGACGTTCAACCCGGCCTCGCTGACGCCCAACGCGGTCCAGGTCCGGGCCAAGCGGACGCCGGATTCGCTCAGTGGGCCGGTGCCGTTGTTGTTTGGGCCGGCGTTGCACGTCAACGTGGCGAGCCTTAAGCGGTCGGCCATCGCGATGGTGGGCGGCGGGACAGGCGCGGGCCTGCTTGTGCTCGATGAGCACGGGGACGGTGCGCTGAGCATCAGCGGGAACGCCACCATCAACGTCAATGACGGGGCAATCCAGGTCAATTCCGACAGTGATTCAGGAGCCAAAGTATGGGGTTCAGTTACCGTCAACGCCGAAGAATTGAACGTGGTGGGCGAGTGTGATTCAAGGGTTGAACTTCCTTTCCCCATTAATGACGGGGCGCCCAAACTTGAAGACCCGCTGGCATTTCTGCCCGACCCGACGTGGGATCCCACTGCCGATTTGGGCAGCGTGACCGGAACGCCCACGGTGACAATCACCGCCGGCTACTACTCCGGGGGCATTGACGTCACGGGCGGTCACCTTACGATGAGCCCCGGCATATACATCTTGGGGGGCGCCGGAATGCGGATCCGGGGCAACGCGGCGCTCACGGCGGAGGGCGTGATGTTGTACATCGTATCCCCCGGCTGCCTTGATCTTGCGGGCACGGGTGACCGACATCGGCGGCACGGCCGACATCCAGTGTGGAAACCAATTGATTGCAAACAGGGTGGCCATTTCGGGTACCGGCACCGTGACGATCAATTACGACGGGCGATTCCCCGCGCCCGGCAACCACGTCTTTCTGGTGCAGTAGGCTACAGTCTTCTCCGTAGCAGGAAGCCCATCGCGGCCACGACGACGCAGATTGCCGGGATGGCCGCGAACCAAAACGAGCGGCGGGGCGGCGCGCCCGGTTGTTGCGGCGCGGGCCGCTGAGTCTTCAGAAAAGAAAAATGGGGGACAGTAACCAATCATTGGGCCCTGCAGTGTTTAAAAAATTGGTTACTGTCCCCCATTTTCCCCCATTTTCCCCACGGCCATAATACACCGAGTGGTCTGGGCAGAAAAGATGGCTTCATGTGAAAATTCGGCTATTGAAGAGAGGTGTCGGGACTGCGATTGGAATCTGAGCAGGATTGGCGGCTGTAGGTCCCATTTCCGAATGGGACCTGTGCGGTCCGAATCGGAATTCGGACCTACATTATGTGCACGAGCGCCGACATTGACTCCTGGGAAGGCATTGAATAGAGTCGGGGTGGCTTTTACTGGAGGGTACACCTATGCGGGCAGCGGCATTCGTTCTTTTTGCAGCGGGCATGGCGCTCGGCCAGGCGCCGGACACAGCCTCCGTGATTGATGCGGCGGCGCGGGTGACGCCGTCGGCGCGGCAGTTGGCGTGGCAGGAATCGGAATTTGCGGCGTTCGCGCATTTCGGCATGAACACCTTTACGAACCGCGAGTGGGGAGAGGGACATGAAGACCCCGCGCTGTTCAACCCGACGGAGTTCGATGCGCGCCAGTGGGTCGAGGCGTGCAAGGAAGCCGGGATGACTGAACTGATCCTGACGGCGAAACACCACGACGGGTTCTGCCTGTGGCCGAGCGCATATACCGAGCATTCAGTGAAACACAGCCCGTGGCGCGACGGCAACGGCGACGTGGTGCGCGAAGTAGCGGATGCGTGCCGCAAGGGCGGGATTCGGTTCGGTGTCTACCTCTCGCCGTGGGACAGAACCGAGGGGACGTACGGCGACTCGCCCGCATACAACGAGTATTTCAAGAACCAGTTGCGCGAATTGCTCACCAATTACGGCGAGATTTTCGAGGTCTGGTTCGACGGGGCGTGCGGCGAAGGCCCAAACGGCAAGCGGCAGGAATACGACTGGGAGGCTTTCTATGCGGTCGTCCGCGAGTTGCAGCCGAACGCGGTGATTTCGATCTGCGGGCCGGATGTGCGGTGGTGCGGCAATGAGGCGGGGACGTGCCGGCCGAGCGAGTGGAGCGTCGTTCCCGAGGGCTCGAACGCGATGGCGGAAGACCTGGGCAGCCGGGATGTGCTGATCGAGGCGGTGAAAAATGGGAAGCGGCTGCTCTGGCTCCCGTCGCAGGTGGACACGTCGATCCGGCCCGGATGGTTTTACCACAAGAGCGAAGACGGCAAGGTGCGACCGCTCGACCTCCTGCTGGACATCTACTACGGGTCGGTGGGCGGCAACTCGCAACTGCTTTTGAACGTGCCGCCGGACAAGCGCGGCAAGTTCAACGAGAACGACGTGGCCCGCCTCAAGGAGTTGGGGACGGTGCTGCGAGCGACGTTCGCGAACAACCTCGCGCAAGGCGCAAAGGTCTCGGCGTCGGCATGGCAGGAAGGCCACGGGCCGGAAATGATCGCCGACGGCGACCAGAACACGTACTGGGCGACAAGCGATGGCGTGACCATGGCGGAGCTTGTGATCGAGATGGCGGAGCCGCAGACGTTTAACCGGGCGATGCTCGAGGAATACATCGCGGCGGGACAGCGGCTCGAGGAATTCGCGCTGGACGTGGCGGATGCCAACGGCGAGTGGCGCGAGGTGGCGCGGGCGACGACGGTTGGGCACAAGCGGCTGCTGCGGTTTGACGACGTGACCGCGCAAAAGGTGCGCGTGCGGATAATCGAGAGCCGGGTGTCGCCTACGCTGTCGAATTTCGGCCTGTTTTACGAGCCGCCGATTGTCACGGCGCCGAAGATCAGCCGCGAAAAGGCCGGGAACGTGACGATCGAAGGACGGCCGGGCGTCGAATTGCGCTACTGGATCAACGACAGCTCAGCGCCCTCGTCGACTTCGCGCCGGTACACCGAGCCGTTTCCGCTGCCGCGCGGCGGCGTGGTGAAGGCCGTCGCGATTCCGCCGGACGGCGCCGGCTTCTTAAAGGCCGGCAGCCTGCTGAGCGAGGCCGAGTTTGACCGCGGACAGCCGCAGGAGGCCGCGCCTGCCGAAGACAAAAAGGCGGGATGGGAAACCCTGCAGCCGGATCCTGCAACACAAACCGTCTCACGCACGACCGACGCCTACCAACTTTCCGATCAGCAGAACAAAGCCGGCTGGAAACTGTACGCGCCGATGACGGATGAGTTTGAAAGCGCCGCGCTGGACACGGCCAAGTGGTGGGATCACAACCCCGGCTGGCTGGGCCGCCAGCCGGCCTTGTTCTACCCCGGCAACGTCGAGGTGCGCGATGGCAAGTTGAACCTCACGATGAAAAAGGAAGAGGCCGATGCCGCATCGGTCGACATGCCGCGCGACAAAGGCTACCACGACTACACCAGCGCCGCCGTCCAAAGCAAAGACCTCGTGCGCTACGGTTATTTCGAAGTCAAAGCGCGGCCCATGAACTCCGCCGGCTCGAGTTCGTTCTGGTTTTATCACAGCGCCGACGGGTGGTGGACCGAGATCGACGTGTTCGAGCTGGGCGCCAGAGCAAAAGGGTTCGAGCGCAAGATGAACATCACGGTGCACGTGATGAACACGCCCGTCACGAAAGATCACCAACAAATCGGCGCAGCGTGGGAGGCGCCGTTCGATCTCGCCGGCGATTACCACGTCTACGGGCTTGAGTGGGACGAAGCGGAACTCAAGTTCTATTTCGACGGCATGCTCGTCCGCCGCGGAAAAAACACCGACTGGCACCAGCCGCTCACACTCAATTTCGACAGCGAAACCATGCCCGAATGGTTTGGCCTCCCAGAAGACAAAGACCTGCCCTCGACATTCAGCGTCGAGTACGTCCGGGTCTGGAAAAACGGATAAGGACTCAGGATAGCCTCGGCGGACTCGCGCTCCCGCGCAAAGCCAGCGGCGATTCTTGGGCTCAACTTGCGCTGTTAACGCCCGCTCAAGCCTACACCCCCTCCAAGATTCTCGTCCCTTATGTCGCTTATGTCCCTTTGGTCCCTTGTGCTGAGGGCCTCAGTGTTTCTCGATGATCGCCCGAATCGTCCGCTCTCTCTTCTCGATGCTTTCGGTAAGCTTAAGCTGCACTCGCGCCCGGTTGAGGTTTTGGCCGTCGTACCTGGTCTTGAAATACACGTTTCCGGCGATGAAATCGGCAAAAAACCGCAGGCCGAGCTCGAACGCGATCAGCCTCACCGAATCGTAGAGGTAATGGCGGTCGGCTTCGGTGAGGAACTCGCGGGCGTTGGCCATGTAGCCTTTGACGATGGCTTCGCACATGTCGGTGTCAAAATAGACGCGCTTGAGGTCGAGCACTTCCTCGCCGGCGGGATTGCAGCACGACCGGAGGCAATCGCCGAAGTCGTAGTGGATCAGGCCGGGCTTGACGGTGTCGAGGTCGACGATGCAAGTGCCTCTGCCAGTGGCGTCGTCGATCATGATATTGCTGATCTTGGGGTCGCCGTGGATCGGCCGGAGGTTGAGTTCGCTGTTTGTGAAGGCGTTCTGCAGGATGTGGCACCACTCGCGGCGGTCCTGGATGAATTTGTAGCACCGTTCCGCCTCGGCGGACGATTTCAGGAAGGCCTGGCACTGCGGCGTCTCGAGCGACCGGTCGAGCTGATCGAGGTAACCCGGCGTGATGTGGAAACCCACCAGCGTGTCGTGGAGCCGGTCGACCTCGAGGTTGCTGATCAGCCGCTGAAACTGGCCCAGGACAAACCCCGCCTCGTACGCATGCTCGACGCTCTGGACTTCCCCGTATGAATGGGCCGACGCGATAAGGCTGATCGCACGCCAGTACTCCTGGTCGCTGTCGATGAAGAAATCGCGCCCGTCTTTGGCGGGGATGATGCGCGGCAACTGCCAGATCCGGTCGGCGGTGTCCGCTTCTTGTTCGAGCCGCTTATGGACGTGCTCGGTGACGACCCGCATGTTTTCCATGATGTAATCCGGCCGGGGAAACACCCTTTTGTTGACGTGCTGGAGGATGAACCGCTCTTCGGAGAACGTGGTGCGGAACACGACCAGGTAGGTGTCGTTGACGTTGCCGTCGCCGGTGGCGCCGACGGTTACCAGCCGCCCCGCGACGTTGAATTCGCGCGCCATGAGTCCAGCCTTCATGGTTGTAACCTCCTTACTCGGGCGTGATATCCGCGCGTTTTTTCGTTTCTTCGACCATGGCCTGCCAATAGGGGCGGAGGAACGGCGGGTGGTCGATGCTGTCGAGCGCGTACGACCGGTCGGCGCGATCGATCTCGAGCACCGCCGTGATCATCTCTTCCTGGTACCAGCCCGCCTCCGCCAGCGGCAAGCCGTTCGGATCTCGGATGAACGAGCCGCCGCTCGAGGTCTGCTTGCCGTCGGGCGGCTGGCCCACCGTATTGGCAACGCAATGAAACATCCGCGTATTCGGCCCAACCGGCTGCTGCGCCCGCCCTGATACGCGTTTCCACCAGACCGCCTCGATTTCGTCGGAACTGCACGACGGGTGAAACAGGATCTGCGCACCCGCCATCGCCGGAATCCGGTACGCTTCCGGGTGCCGGCCGTCCCTGCATATCACGAGCGTGCACAGGATGCCGTCAATGCTGAACAGGGACAGCTTATCGCCGCCCCGGCAGTATTTCTGCTCGTCTTTGCCGGCCATGTGGATCTTGGCGTACTGGTGGACGATTTCGCCCTTCGAATTGATTACATGTGCCAGGTTCAGGTACCGGTCGCGGGTGGGTTCAATGGTGCCCGCAATGACCCAAATGCCGTTGTCGGCGGCCGCCCGACAGACCTGGTCGAGCGCCCCGCGCACGGCCATTGGGTCGAGCGCCGTCACAAACGGGAAATAGTAGCTGGTTAGGCTGGCTTCCGGGAATACGACCACCCGGCTGCCCTCGTCGGTGGCCATTTCGATGTAGTAACGGGCGCGCTCAAGGTTATCCTCGAGCGGCCTCGCCCAGTGTAGCTGAACGCACGACACCTGAAGCGCCCGCGGCCCGTTTTCAATGCTCACAAGAATCTCCGATTTTGCCTGGTCATTATACGGGGCGGCGGGAAGGGGTGTAAAGGCCAGGCACGCCTGCGGTAGTGGACGCCATCGGACGACGCAGCCACTGTTACGGCGCGGGCGTCAAGCGGCCTATGCCTGCGGTTGTCGCGAGCCAGACGGCGCCGTTGGATTGGAAGGCGATGTCTTTGATGTGGTCGTCGGGAAGCCATTTAGGGCCGGAGAAGTGTCGCCAGTCGTTGTCTTCCCTGCGGTAGGCGCCCTTATCCGTGCCGAACCACATGGTTCCATCAGGCCCTGCCGCGGCGGTGGTGAATGTGCTTGGACCAAAACTGGCGGCCGGCTCGTCGAGCGTCCAAGACTTGCCGTCGAACATGAACACGCCCTGATCGCAACCTGCCCACAGGCGGTCGGATACGTCGTAGAAAAGGGCTCCAACCTCCTTGAGGGAGAGGGGCTTGCCCTCAATTTCGGGTAGCGCGAGTTTCGGTTCCTTTCCAATCTCCAGCAGGTACAGGCCGGTTCGCGTGCCAACGGCCCCGCTTGCGCCGCTGGCAGCCGCCACGGAAAGAATGTCGGACGGGAATTCGAGTAGGCGGGAGGCGTCTAACATCGCCCAACGGATGCCCGCTTCCAGGAAGGGGAACAACGGCTTGTCCGGCGGTCCACACCTTCTGCTGGCAGCAATGAGGGCCCTGTCTTTGCCGTCCACTTCTATGCTAACTCCCCCGCTGTTGTACTCGAGGTAATTTTCTTCGGCAAGGGCTTTGTAAGGACCATTCCACGCCCTGGCCTTCCAATTGGCGCCGTCGAACTCGAGTATGGTGGAGCCACCGGGCAGTTCGCATAAGGCCGCGGCAAGCACGGGGCCATCCGGGACAGCGGCGATGTTGATGACGGAGGTGATGCGCTCCTCTTTGCCGTTCGGGAATTTGTGGGTGAGGGCCGGCAGGGGCTGGCTGCCCGGGTGTAACTGAATGTCGTCCGGATTCAGCAGGTACTGGACAGACGTCCATTCAATGGCCGCGGCGTTTGCGGCCACAGACATTATGAGAAGCATGAACATCAGGATAAGGCGGGTTTTCATGCGGTGGCCCTCCTTGCGCGGTTAGCGCTGGTAAAATTGTAACAGTGGGGTTACGGAGTGGTCAAGAAAGGAAGCGGGTTTGAAATCAGGAATTGGGAAGGCGCAAGATGCTTATGGTTGCTGGCAAGGATTGCTGAGATGGCCACGGTCGGGCTGCCCCGAGGGTGTTTTTTGAAACTTTAACCCGTCCGCGCGGATCGACTGGAACAAGGGATCTCTTCCGGAGTCGTTCTTATGAAACTGGTTACACGCGCCATATTTGTTTTTGCCATGATCATCCTGTCGATCGTCTCGATGTGGACCACCTACGAGAGCCTTCGCGAATCGATCTTGCCGGCGCCCGAAATCCCAATCCGGCTGGGGCCGACGATCGTGTGGAACTGCTCGATTTTTGCGTTGGCCTTGTCGGTGGCAATCGGGTTGATGCTGTATGCGCTGAAACTGGCCATTATCGACGAGCAGAAACGGCTTAACCTGTTGGGCGTGTTGGGGTTAACTGTGGTCGGCTTCATCAGCATATCGTTCAACCTGGACGTGTTCTACCGCTGGGCCCACAGAGACTTTTTCATTAACTATTCCACCAGCCGCGTCAAGACCGCCTATGAAGATTACCTTTCCCAGACGCAGCAGGCCCTCACGGACAAGCGCGAAGAACTCCTCAAAAAAGTGGCCTTGCAGGAAGGCGAACTCGATGCCGAGGTCAAGGGGTTGCGCAAGGCGCCGGCCGGGTATGGCGTGATCGCGAAAGGCGAAGATTATCAACTGACGCTGCTGCAAAAGACGACGGCGGTGGAGTTGGAAACGGTCAATGCGGCGCTTGAAAAAAAGAAGGAGGCAGACACCCTGCTGGCCAGCAGTATGCCGGCGACACTGGACGAGGTCGAGAAACTCCAGCACGAGTTGCGCGTGGTCGTTAAAGACGTTGGGGCGGTGTCGGGCAAGCCGCTCCCGCAACCGGTCGAACTCGAGAGCCCGTTGTTTGCGGTGTTTCGCAAGCTGTTCGACTGGGGGCAGATAGGGTTTGAGGAAGTCTTTTTCGTGTTGCTGGCTTTCCTGCTCGATTTGGGCGACATCATCGGTTACAGCCTGATCCCTAACGCCAAGAAGAAACCGCGGCTGGCGCCCTTAACCGAACTGCCGGACTTTTTGAAGCCGGCGGCGGCTCTGCCCGCAGGGTTGGCCACCCTGCCTCCCAAACCCGAATACGACCCGCTCATCCCCGAAACGGCCGAAGCCGCGTTACTGCCCCTCGAAGCCGGCACTGCTGGAGACGCTCCGCAGGAAACCGCTGTGCCGGAGGGGTCCGAGGCGGAAGCCGAATCGCGCAGGGCACGGCGGGCCATTACGTTCCGGCGCAGGTAGAAGCCGAAGCCGGGGCGCCTTTGGCGTGCCGGGGGGCATCCCAGACGTAGTGCAAAGAACTCGCAGAAATACACTTAATCTATGAGGTCTTTGCGTTCTTGTGGTTAAATCGCGGGAGATCCGATGAACGGTCTTAAGGTGGTTGGCCTGATTCCGGCACGAGCAGTTCCAGCGGAACTAGGATTCCCTCGGGTGTGCCCTCTTGGCGACTGCAACAATAGCGTCAAGCTTTTCTATAATCTCGCTGTCGATTTCGTCTTTCTTGAGAAGCGAAGCCAACTCATGATAGTCGCTTTTCCGGAAAAGAATGGTTAGACCAAGTTTTTCGAAATAATTGGCGAATAGCGGGTCCAGGAACTCGTCTGTAGCCTTGATGTCGGGAGACCAAGGATCCGGTTTTCGCTGGACTCTGAGCGCTGCCATCATCTCTTCCATACTCTCCCGCATGGCCTCGACTCGGCGTTCCGCTTCCGCCGCTGAGAACAAGTCATCTACGAGCCTGTCATGGCGTGCGTATGCAATAAGGACGTCCTGCAGACAGAGATAGTTCTCGATCTCACGGCGGTTCCACATCAGTTCTTCCAGTGGGGTGCCGCACGCCAGGTTTTTGTCGAGGCGATCAAAAATGGCAATGCCAACCAAATCGGGCTTCGCCTCCTGTAGTGCAAAAAAATGATCCTCCGCTTTTTTCGGTTGATTAGCGCCGACGTAATGAACAAAAGGTTTCTTGAGGTGCTCAGTTGCGGGGTGGCCAAGTGTTGCTGCAAACGCTTGCAGGATAGCGAGATCGGTTGAGCCTTCAAGGTAAAGAACCCACCCCGTTTGTTCTGCTTGATAATATTGGTCAAATCCCAATTCTTTCAGCGCTTTCAGCACCTGTGCGCCTCGGTCATCAATGCGGTGGGGATTACCGACAAATGCAACCACAATGTCCCGATCCGCGGCTTCATTGAGAATGACTTCGGAATGGCTTGCGGCAATGATTTGGGAGCCCTGTTGATCGGCGGCATCGGTCAAAAGCTTGTAGATTTGCCTTTGACGCAAGATCTCCAAATGGGCGTCGGGCTCGTCGAAGAGAAGAACCGTGTTTGGATTCGAATACAAGTACGCCAGCAACAGCAGAGTCTGTTGAAGCCCGCGGCCGGATGACGATAAGTCCAGGCGGATTCCACTGGGCTCTTCATACGACATAACAATTTCGCCGCGTTCAGCGAGATGTTCAGGGGGCAAGAGAGTAACGCCGAAGAGGTCTCTTATGTGTGATAGCAGGTTGTCCCACGTGGCTTTGTCACTGGCGGAATATATCTGGTAACACAAGTTGCGAAGGACTTGAGCCGTTTGGCCTTCACCGATAAGCACATTGATCCGGCCAAGTTCCAATGTTGGTTCGACCGCCGCCAGGCCCGACATAGGTGGAAGAAAGGCAACACGCACCGCCGCGGCTTCGTCGGGCATGGGCATGCGGTCCGGTTGTTTTCCTTCCGTCAAACGCAGCGGGCGGCAATAAAAAGATTCTTCGTTCGCAAAATCAAACTCAAGGCCACACGACCACGTTGCTCCAGCGGTCAAGCCATCGACAAGTACTCTGATATGAATATTTTGAGTCTGTTGACCGCCTTCGTTCCGGTACACGTTACGTACGCGGAGGTCTCGCCACAGCAGATGTGCATCGGGTACTGGCAGCGAAATGAGGTCCCGCCGGTTAATGGTCACACCAGGACGTTTCTCTGGCAGCGTCTTTCCGGAGCGCTTTTCATTCCAACGGCGGACACCTATCTGCCAGAGGGCAAGCGCCTGTAGTGCGGTTGTTTTTCCCGAGTTGTTGGGGCCGATGAATACGACGGATTTACCCAACTCTACATCAACACTTACAAACCGCTTAAAGTTAGAAATTTGGAGTCTTGTCAGCATGTTCCACCCTAAGGCGGCTAAGAAGCCGCATTCAGAATCTTTGTTCGCGACCTTGAGCCGACATCTACGCGCCGCGCGCAGATGTCGCGAACAAAGATTCTAAGAAACCGTGTTGAAATCCGCTGCAAGAACTTTATAACACATTTGACCCCTTTTCTAACAGAACCCATGCGCCCGGCACTTGAGACTGCACTATCGTTCATCCTAGGCCGAGATGTGCCGCTACTGTCTCCCTGTTGATTTGACATCATGGAGTCAACTGATTAGCCTGCGGTAAGACTGCAATGGGCGGGGATTC
This sequence comes from Candidatus Hydrogenedentota bacterium, assembly GCA_026387845.1. Lineage (GTDB taxonomy): Bacteria > Hydrogenedentota > Hydrogenedentia > Hydrogenedentales > SLHB01 > JAPLKX01. The sequence goes on from JAPLKX010000746.1 coordinate 11,177, forward strand.
TGAACATGTTACAGGTGGTTGGCCTGATTCCGGCGCGGTATGGGTCGACGCGGCTGCCGGGGAAGCCGCTGAAACCTATTTGCGGCAAACCGATGATCCAGCGGGTGTACGAGCGGTGCGCGGGGTGCAGCATGCTGGATTCCGTGCGGGTGGTGACGGACGACGTGCGCATCGTCGAGGCCGTGGAAGCGTTTGGGGGAAAGGCGGTGATGACGCGCCCGGATCACCCCAGCGGGACGGACCGGCTCGCGGAAGCAGTCAAGTCAATGCCTGCGGACATTGTCGTCAATATCCAGGGGGATCAGCCGTTTATCGATCCGGCCATGATCGAGGAAGCGGTGCGGCCGCTGCTCGAAGACGAGACGGTGGAGTTGTGTACGTTGATGTACCCGATCACGCGCGAGCGCGATCTGTCCGACCCCGGCGTGGTGAAGGTGGTTGTGGATTTGAAAGGCAACGCGCTGTACTTTTCGAGGTCGCTGATCCCGTACGCCAGAAACAAGACCGGCCAGCGCGTGTTCGAGCACGTTGGGACCTATGTGTACCGGCGCGACACGCTGTTGCGGATCGCACAGCTTCCGCCGGCGCCGCTCGAACAAACCGAGTCGCTCGAACAGTTGCGGTGGCTCGAGCATGCGTATAGGATTCGCGTTGTGGAGAGCCAATGCCCGGACCGGGATTTCGCTGGGTTCAGCGTCGATACCGAACAGGACCTCGAGCGGGCGGAGCAAATGCTTCTGGAGCGCGGCCTCGAGTAGCGGCAAGAGGAGCTAACCCATGCCAACGGACTCAGCGGAGTTGGACTCGCTGAACCTACAGTTGGACGAGGCGGCGCGAACACGCGTGGCCCAGGCCATCGATGCGATCTCGGCCGCCAAAGAGCGCGGGGGAAAAGTGGCGGTGGTGACGGGCAGCGGGCCGAATGTCCATGAAGGGGTGACGACGCTGATCTCCGAGTTGATGCGGGCGGGCATCGTGGACGGGGTGTCAACGAGTTCGGCGGTGGTGGCGCACGAGATGGGCGGCACGCTCGACGAGGTGAAACGCGTCCAGGGTGCGCCGCTCGGGGTGGATGCGGCTTTGCTGCCGCTCGGGGGCGAGTTTGAACTGACGCTGATGTCTGATGAAACCCTGCGCGAGATCGCCCGGCAAATGCCGCTGGACTTGCATCTGATCGAGAAGTTGAAGCAGGCGCCCGGCAAAACCATCATCAAGGCCGCGGGCAATCTGGGGTATCCGATGGGCCTCTGGCTGGAGCGGCTGGCGCAGGAGATCCTGGTGCTGGCGCGGGAGCGCGGCCTGACGTTTGAGGAAGTGGCGGGGCTCGGCGCTGACCCGCGGACGATGATCGGCATGGGCGCCCGGAAAGGCCTGCCGGTCCTGGTGACGATTCCGCAGTTGGTGGGCGGGGGGATGGTGGGCTTGTGCATTGCCGACAGCATCAGCCTTTTCGAGCGGAGCACGCGGCTCGCCCACGTCCTCGAATCGTCCGACGTGATTATCGAGTCGGCCGTGGTGCTGACGCAGGAAGTTCACGACGGGCCGTTCGAAACCCATACGGGCCACGGCCTCTGGTCAGCCTGGCAAGGCCATTACACCTACAGCCTCAAAGGAAAGAGGCTGATCCGGATCGACCTCGACCCGGCGCTCGAGCGCGTGTGCCAGATCGAGCAGGAAAAAGGAGGCGTTCAGGGCGCTATCGCCGACGGGCTGCCGAAAACCAAGACGTTCAATGTGCCGTTCCGGATGGAGATGTCCGGGTTCGCGCGGCACGAAGGAAGCACCGCCGTCATCGGCGATATCGGCGTTATCTGGCCGCTGATCGCGCATGGCGTCGCCCAGCGGCTCGGGGTCGAGTTGGAGTTTATGTCGTGGCCGCAGCAAACCGGCCGCGGCAAAGAAATGCGCGAGTGGATCGTGCGTGAAGTCCGGCCGCTGGATAGAGATCGGATGCTGGCGCCGCTGCACGGCCCATCGGTTCCTGCGGATTAGGCCCGCATGCACACGCTTGACCTCGTCGTTCTGGCCGCCTACTTTATATCCATGGCCCTCATCGGCGCCTGGTTTTCCAGAAGAGCCAAGACGACCGAGCGCTACTTCGTGGGCGGCAGGGCATATCCGGGCTGGCTGCTGGGCTTCAGCCTGTTTGGCGCAGCCATCAGTTCGATCACGTTTGTCGGCTATCCCGCCGACTCTTACAAGACGGCGTGGTTGCGCTACCTGATTTGCCTGATGCTGCCGGTGGGCGTCTTTATTGCGTCGCGCCTGTTTGTGCCGTTTTTCCGCCGCGGCAACGTCACGTCGGTTTTCGAATACCTCGAGTCGCGGTTTGGCCCGGTCACGCGGGTGTACGGGGCGACCGTGTTTATTGTGGCGCAATGCATCCGTATCAGCCTCATCCAATACCTGGTGGCCCTGCTGGTTCACAGCGTGACCGGCTGGGACGTCGTTGTCTGCATACTCGTCGGCGGTGCGGTCACCGCGTTCTACACCGTTGCGGGCGGTATCGAGGCCGTGATCTGGACCGATTTCATCCAGTCGGCCATTCTCACGGTCGGCGGTCTGCTCATCCTCGCGGCGATCATCTACAAACTGCCCGGCGGGCTCGGCCAACTCTTATCGGTGGGATGGGCGGAGGGCAAGTTCATGCTGGGCGACCTCGACCCGGCCGACCACGAACTGCACGCCGCCCCGCTGGGATTCGCATTGGGCCAAAAGACCGTCATCATGATGCTGATCGTCGGCCTGTTTCAGTGGCTGGCCGAATACAGCACCAACCAGGAAGTCATTCAGAAGTATTGCGCCGCCAAAACCGCCCGGGACGCACGGCGGGCCATGTGGGTCTGCTGCCTGTGCAGCGTGCCGACCTGGGGGTATTTCATGTTCCTGGGCACGGGCCTGTACGTGTTCTACAAGGTCTTTCCGGATCCCAACGCGGCGGAGATGCTAACCGGCGAGAGGAGCGCCGAGCAGATCCTGCCGTATTTCGTGACAACGCAACTGCCACCCGGCTTGACCGGCGTGGTGGTCGCGGCCGTGCTGGCGGCCGCCAT
>JAPLKX010000409.1 GCA_026387845.1 Candidatus Hydrogenedentota bacterium
AGCGCCAGGTCGGTCGAGACACCTTCTCGTTCGCCAACGCCCTGCGCGGCGCACTCCGCGAAGACCCCGACGTCATTCTCGTCGGCGAAATGCGCGACATGGAGACCATCCGTGCGGCCGTCAGCGCCGCCGAAACCGGCCACCTCGTGTTCAGCACGCTCCACACCATGACGGCCGTCGACACCGTCAACCGGGTCATCAGTTATTTCCCCCAAGGCGAACGCGACCTGATCCGGCAGGAATTGGCGTACTCGCTGCGCGGGGTGGTGTGCCAGCGGCTGCTGAAGCGGGTGGGCGGGGGCCGCATCCCGTGCGTCGAGATCCTCCTGGGCGGCAAACCGATTGTGCGGGACGCCATCCTCGACGGCGAACTGGACAAGCTGTCCGGCATCATCGAAGTCGACAGCGACATGAAGACGTTTGACCAGCACGCGGTCGAACTGTACCAGGGAGGGCTGGTGAAGCAGGAAGAAGCCATCAGCGCATGCAGTAACGAAGAAGGCTTCCAGCGCATCATATCCGGCATCAAGTCGTCCGAAGGCAGAAGGCTGCTGAAATAGCCCGCAATCATATTCGCGTTACGCAACCTCGGCGGCTCCCGGAAAACTTCGCACTTAGCACTTCGCACTTCGCACGTGTTGTTCCGATCACTGGTAATTCCGGCGTTTTTGTGCCAGAATGCGTCGACAGGGTAACGCCACTTAACCACATATCATTTCGAGGGCACGTCATGGATCGTCGTTTGTTTCTCAAATTGGCTATGGGCGCGGGGGTTGCCTCCACGGCCGGCTCTTTGCCCGCTTCCGCTCAACCTGCCCAGGCGCCGGCCGCCCCGAAAACGTACCAGGGGGGCGCGAGCCCGTGGCCCATTTGCATCAATTCGAGCGTGATCAGGCCCACCCCGCTCAAAGACAAGATCCGGGTTGCCGCCGAAGCCGGCTACGACGGGATCGAACTCTGGATAAACGAACTCGAGGAACATGAAGCGGCCGGCGGCAGCCTCAAGGATCTTGGAAGCGAAATCCGCGACCGCGGCCTTTTCATTCCCAACGTGATCGGCCTGTGGAGTTGCATGCCGCCGACCCAGGCCGAGTGGGAGCAATCGCTACCGGCGACGCGCGAGCGGATGCGGCGCTCCTCGGAGGTGGGGTCGCAATACGTGGCGGCGATTCCCGCGCCCGACCGGTCGGATTTCGATCTCAAGTGGGGCGCCGACCGATACCGGGACCTCATCAAGATCGGGCGCGACGACTACCACATCGGCGTAGCGTGTGAGTTCGTTGGGTTCTTAAAGGGCGTCCACCGGCTTGGCCAGGGCGCCGCACTCGCCCTCGACGCGGACGATCCGGGCGCCTGCCTGGTTGCCGACACGTTCCACCTTTATCGCGGCGGCTCGGGGTTTGAAGGGATCGGCCACCTTAACGGCGGGTTTATCGCGGTGTTTCACTGGAACGACGTGCCGGCGAGCCCGCCACGCGAACAGCTGGAGGACGAGCACAGGATCTATCCCGGCGACGGGATTCTTCCGCTGAAACGGGCACTCCACCTGATGCGCGCCCTTATTGCGTCCGCCATGGCCGAAGCGCCGGGCGCGTAAGGCTTGTAAGGCAATAAGCCTATTCCGCGGCTTGTTAGCTAGGAAAGGCATGGACAGTTTCAGTCGAGACGGGCCGGTGGAAGCGCTGAAGCCGCAGCACTTAAATCCAATCGTACTGCGGACTTGCCGCGGCAATACCGAGTGGATCCGTCATGGAACGAAGCCTCCGCTCAATGGTATACTTTAATAGAGGTCTTAGATTACATGCTCTGCCAAAAATGCCATAAGAACCTGGCCACCGTGAGGTACGCAGAAGTAGTCGACGGCAAAGTCACAGAGCAGCACCTTTGCGCCGAATGCCTCGCCAACCATCAGGAAGGGGGCAAGGCAGGTTTTGAGTTGTCGGGGCCTGTTTCCTCGGCGCGGAGCATAGCGACGGCGGTGAGCCTGGAGACGGGGCGTCGCCGGGGGCGTCGCCTGTGCCGGTCGTGCGCCACGCCTTTGACGAAGCTGGTGGAGGCGGGCGAATGCGGGTGCGCCGTATGTTACAGTTCGTTTGCCGAAGAACTTGAGCCTATCCTGATGGACGCGCACGGGGCCACCGAGCATGTGGGAAAAAGCCCCCGGGTCAATGACGTCCGTTCCCGCCTCAATTCAAGTCTGCAGACAAAAAGGAACCTGCTGCGCAGCGCCCTTCAAACGGAAAGCTATGAAGAGGCCGCAACACTGCGCGATGAGATCCGTGAACTCGAGGCCGCCCTGGCCGGCGCCAAGGAGAAAAGCAACTGATGTTGGACTCCCTTGTAGCCAAGATCCCCTGGATCGCCGGGACGGGACCCCAGACCGCTATTGCGCTGTTCTCCCAGTGCAGTCTGATGCGGAACCTGGGCGGGTTCGCATTCCCCGGGACCTTCTCCGAAGAGGAAGAGCGGGCCGTCGAGGAGCGGATCCTGGGCGTTCTGGAAAACCTCGGGTTGATGTCCGTGGGCCAGTACTATTCGCTGTCAGGGATCGACCCGAGGGAAGCGTACTTGCTTGCGGAGCGGCGGCTGATCCCTTTTGACCTGCTCAACGGCCGCCTGCACGCCGGCGTATATGTGGCAGAAGACCAGTCACTCAGCATCGCCGTGAACGGCGCCAACCATCTGTGCCTCACGGCAATCGGCCCCGGGCTCCAATTCCAGGAACTCCATAACCGGCTCAATCTGCTCGACGACACCCTCGCGGGCATGCTCGATTACGCCTTTGATACGAAATTTGGGTTTCTGACCCGTTCGATAGCCCACGTGGGAACGGGCCTCAAGGCCAGTGTGATGCTTCACCTGCCCGCGCTTGTCATGGAAAACGGCCTCCCGCCGCTCCTCCAGACACTCCGCCAGCGACGCCACGTGTTGAACGGCCAGAAGTCGACGCTGGCGGCCCCGCCCGCCCACGCGCCGGCCACAGGGGAAAACGACCGCCGCCTCGCCCTCATTCACCACCAGCCGAGCCTGGCCGAGGCGCTCTACTACGACCTTTCCGGCATATTGTACGGCGATATCAACGACAGCCAGGGCGACCTGTTCCTGCTGGCGAACCAGAACACGCTGGGGGCGTCCGAGGAGGAAATGCTGTTCCACCTGCGCCATTCGGCGGTCGAAATCATCGCCAGAGAAACCGACACGCGCAAGAACCTGATGGACCGCGAGCACCGGCGGCTCGAGGATCGCGTGGCGCGCGCGCTTGGGGTAGCACGTAGTGCGCGGCTGCTGGGTTTTTCCGAGGCGCTCAGCCTGCTATCATCGATTCGGCTCGGCGTAGACACGGG
>JAPLKX010000178.1 GCA_026387845.1 Candidatus Hydrogenedentota bacterium
GGGTGAAATACGGGGGCACGAACGGCTGGTCGAGCAGCGGGTGGATCCGAATCAGGTTGTCGGTCGGGTAATAGCTGCCGAACCGTATAGACCGCCGGCGCCTGGCGGGGGGCATCCGGCCCCAGGTGATATTGGTCCGGATCGAGTTTTTGAAATGTGCCGCGTTAAGGCCGCGAAACAGTACGGCGAGATCGAACACGTCGCCCTTGGTGATAACCCCGTTGTTTCTGTGGGCGTCGACCCGCACCTGATGGGCGTTGCTGTTGATGAATGTGTCAACGGCTGCGGCATCCCGGCTGGATTTGGGATTCACCAGCCACACCGCCAGAGATCGGACCACCTTGGTGTCTGCGGCCAAGAACATTTGGTGCAGGCGGAGATCAAGGCTTCGCCGCACCCGGCCCTTGCGTACCGACATCATGGTAGACCGGTTATTGGTTATCGTGAGGTCGATCCTGAGTCCCGTGCGCTTCTCGAGTTCGGCGCGCAGGGTCTCCGGGTCGCGCCAGGAAAACTCAAGCTGCATCGCCATCCTCAGCCTCTGCGCACCCGAAAAGACAAAAGACGGGGCCGAATGGTTCAATTCCGATCATGGACCACCTGTTCGTGTGCGGTGATGGTATTGTCTTCGATAGTATTGTCGAGAAATCGGATGTTGTGCGCGGCCATGGGTTCTTTTTCGTCCCGCCACAACACGCCGCCCTTTTTATTCCCGGCAATCCGGTTTTTCTGCACCAGGTTGTCGCTGTCTTTGTGCCCAATAGAGACTCCATAGCCGCCGTTCTCGGTGAATTCATTAAGCTCAACCAGGGCGTTTCGAACGCGCCAACAGAAGAAAAACCCGTCATCGTCGTTGTAAGCCGAGCGGCACTCGCGGATTACGGGCCGTTGCGACCCGCTGCCAGGATGCAGCCCTTTGCCGGCGTTGCGCTCGCACACACACTTCAAAACCGTACGTCATTCGATTGTTGAAAGCTGATTCCGTCGCCGTTATATTCCCTCACAATGCAGTTCTCGAACACGGCCCCGTCGGCCCTGTAAGAGAAGATCCCGGCGCCCCGGCAGCCGTTGATGAACTCGTTTTCTGTCCTGTTTCCGTCGACCGCGAGGTCCTCGATCCGGCAATCGGTGACTTCGTAAGCACTTATGACGGGGAACACCGCAGCCGCGTAAGCTTCGCCTGCCATCATGCAGTCGGCGTTAAGAGACCGGCCGACGGTTATAGTAATTGCCGGCCGCGCCAGCAGGTCGTTTTCCGGATGGGACCGGGTTTCGTGGCCGGCGAAGGCGAGGGGTAGGATAAGAGTCAAAAACAGCGTGGAAAGCATCAAAGTTTTCATGGGAAGAGCTTAAAGGAGAAGCCGCGGGAAAAGCAATGATGAATGATGAAAACAGTCTGGAGTCCGGAGTCTGGAGTCTGGAGGAAGACAACAACGGCGCGGTAAGACGGCGCGGCCGGGGGGCGTCCCAACGGGAGTGGAATTGGGGAGTGTGGAGTCCATGTTGACACCAAGTTGACCATTGGGCTAGGCTGCATGGCGAGTAAAGGTCAACCGGGCGCAACGAGTTTGCGCGGGCTTATTCCCGCTTGGGAAGCGGGTGGAGGCGACATGAAGCAGGGTATATGTACAATTGCGTTAATGTTCGTGTTGATAGGCGTCGTTGGCTGTAACACGGCTTCGCGCCAGCCACAGTTCCAGCGGGCGGCGATAGTGCCCGATCAACTCAAGCCCGGCGACACCGCCATGATCCAAGTTGAAGTCAAAGACCGGCACGACATTGTCCGGCGCGTCGAGGGTATTGTTAAAGAGGACCCGACGATCCGTCTGAAACTTCACGATGACGGTCAGCCACCCGACGAGAAAGCCGGGGACAACGTGTGGGTCTTGCAGGTGGACGTTCCGTTTCAGGCGACCCCTGGGGATTTCCTGCTGCAGTTGAGCGCGTACCGGGCCGATGGAACCGTTGTGCCCGTGAAGACCAAAGCAGGCACGGTTCCGCTTTCCACAACCGTTCCCCTCAAAATCCTCAACCCCTGAGAACAGTCCGGTGTACATTGTGCGTTTTCCGTTTCTGATGATAATAATTTGCTGCCTGATTGCGGCGGTCTTTCCGGCGTCCGCCGCCCCCAACGTTCTGTTTCTAACGGCAGACACATTGCGGTCGGATTATCTTGGGTGTTATGGCCACCATTGCGAGACCACGCCGTTTCTGGACCAGCTTGCCGGGCAGTCACTGGTGTTCGAAGACTGCGTGTGCGAAACCCCCCTTACATTCCCTTCGTTTGGGGCGATGTTGACCTCGCTTTATCCGCGGATGACGGGGACGTCGCGCAACGGGCTCAAGATGCCGGAGGATATCCCGCTGGTTCAGGAGGTTTTTAAAGCGGCGGGGTATGAAACGGGTTGCGTTCAAAGCAACTGGACGCTCAAGAACCGGCTGAGCGGGCTTGGTCGCGGGTTCGACGTCTATCAGGATAATTTCCACGACAAGCGCTGGGGCATCATCAAGCCGGAACGAAACGGGAAGCACGTGACGGACACGGCGCTGGCGCTGCTGGCGGGGCGTGACAAGAGCAAGCCGTTTTTCTTTTGGGTTCATTATTCGGACCCGCACGCGCCGTACAATTACCACCGCGACCTCAACAGGACCGGCAAACAACTGTGGCGGCTTAACTCGAAGGACCGGGTCCGGGTCAAATACGACACCGAAGTAGCCTACATGGACGCCCAGATGGCGCGGTTGTTCGAGGCGGTGCCGGCGGATACGATCGTGCTGTTCGTGGCCGACCACGGCGAGAGCCTTTATGAGCACAACTACCTCGGCCACGGCAGGCGCATCTATCAGACCAATATGCAAGTGCCGCTGTTTGTCCGGGCGCCGGGCATCCAACCCGGCCGGACGCCGCTGCCCGCCTGCACGATAGACGTCGGCCCTACGCTGTTGGGCCTGGCGGGCCTTGCGGGCCCCGCGGGGATGCTGGGCAGAGACCTCATCAACGACCCTCCGCAGGCGGGCCGGATGCGCTTTTTGGAGACGTACGGCGGTGCGGTGCCCAAGCTGCCGGGGGCGAAATTTTTGATGGGCGGCAGCGGCCCGATGCGCAGCGGGATAGTCCACGACGGCTGGAAGATCATAACGGGCGGGGGCGAGGTCGAGTTGTTCCAAATCAGTGCCGACCCGATGGAACTGAAGAATGTCGCCGACGATTACCCGCAGCGCGTCGTGGAATTCAAAAAACTCATCCAGGCCTGGCAGAAAGAGCACGCCAAAGGGCAAACCCAGGTGACCCCGCTTTCCGATGAGGACAAGAGCGCGTTAAAGAGCCTGGGCTACTTCGAGTGATGCGGTTGCCGCGGAGGTGGGATTGACCCCGCGGCCGTTTCTCCGCAGTTCAAAATGGACGTGCGGCCCCGTAGAATCGCCCGTGCTGCCGACCCGGGCGACCGGCGTATCCCACCCGATTATCTGGCCGCGGCTGACGAGGTTGCGCTGGTTGTGGGCGTAGAGGGTTTCGGTGCCGTCGCTGTGGCCGACGATGACGGTTTTGCCGTAGCCCGGTTGCCAGCCGCTGAATACGACCTCGCCCGGCCTTACTGGGTAAACGTGAGAGCCCGGAGCAGCCGCGATATCGATCCCGCTGTGATACTCGGCGCGGCCGGTGAACGGGCTCTTTCTGAGGCCGAACTGGGAGGTGATACGGGTCGATCCCGCGATCATGCGTTGTGTGCGGGCGGCATCTTCGCCGCGAACACCGGAAATCGCCCCAGCCAACACGGCCAACCCGTATTCGGCGGGCGCCATTGCGCCGCCCCCTTGTGGCGCGGCAGCCTGCGCGGGCGCAGGCGATGCGACAGCCGCAGATGCCACGGCGGCCGTTGAACCGGCGGGTGGCACGGCGGATAAGTCCAGTTGCTGACCGATGTAGATGCGGTCGGGATTGGCGATCCCGTTCGCAGACGCCACCCGGCGCACTGCGGCCATGATGTCGGCCCGGGAAGGTTTTGCGCCGGATGCGTGCAACGTGGCGGCGCAAATAGCCGAGAGCGTGTCGCCGCGTTTGACCGTATATGCCGGCGGAGCAGTTGGCGCCATTTTCTGCCCGATCCGTGATTGGACACCCCGGAACGCCGAGAGGATGGCGTCGAAGTCCAGCCTGGAGTTTTGCCTGGCGGATGCCACCGCCCCGGCAAGTGCGGTCGAGGGCTTGATGGAAGGTTCAACCGCAGGCGTCGCCGCCACTGGTGCGCTCATAGGGCGCTGGTGCTCCTACGTCCCCTCGCTATGCCCTGCCCGCCCCGCACGCATAGCCGCATGCGCGACGGTCAGTGGATGATGCTGACCCGCTGCTGAATGGCCGCGCCGAATTGACACTTTGTTCGATGGAATGGCATAGTGAACAGGACAGGAGCGAAAAATCGTGTATCGGGCAATTAAAGTTGTAGTCGAACATCATTCAGAAGGCTACGTTGCTTACCCTCTCGGACTAAAAGGGATAGTTGTGGGCGAAGGAAACACTTACGCAGAGGCGTTGGAGGATGTGGAATCGGCTATCCAGTTCCACATCGAAAGTTTCGGCGAGGAGGTTTTGAATCCGGACGCCGAATCCCCTGTGCTTGAAGCCTTGATCCGTGAGAACGCGGACGGCACGGGGACGCTACTGACCATGCCATCCCACCGGCATATCAAAAGGTCGACGCTCTTTAACGCCGCCTGAAACCTGCTGGTTAGGTAAATCTTCCAAGCTGAAGACTGTGTCCGTATTCTTTGAGCTTAAGCGGCTGGTTTCATATAATAGTCTTCTGGGCAAACGGCTGTACTTGGGAAGGGGAGATCATCATGAAGCTTGCAATAAACCAGTGGGCGTTTGGGGAGGCGATTCCCGCGGCGAAGGCGATGGCGATGGCGAAGGAGGTGGGGTTTGACGCGTTTGAGGTGTGCGTGGGCGTCAACGGGCCGGTCAAGGTGGATGCGACGGAGGGGGACGTGACGGCGCTGCGCAAGCAGGCGGGCGAGCTTGGGCTCGAGTTGCAGAGCGTGGCGTCGGGCCTGGGGTGGGAATTCCCGCTGACATCGCCGGACCGGGCGGTTCGCGATAAGGGGCGGGAGGCGATAGGGAAGGCGCTGCAGATCGCGCAGTGGCTTGGCGCGGAGACGCTGCTGACGGTCCCGGGGGTGGTGTCCGCCGAGATACCGTACGACGTGGCGATGGAAAACGCGATCAAGTCGATTGACGACCTGCTGCCGGTGGCGGAACGGTGCCGGGTATCTCTGGGGATCGAGAATGTGTGGAACAAGTTCCTGCTGAGCCCGCTTGAGACGCGTGATTTTATTGATCAGTTCCAGAGCCCGTTTGTGGGGGCGTATGTGGACATCGGCAACGCGATCTTGACGGGTTTCCCCGAGCAGTGGATCAGGATCCTGGGCAAGAGAATCCGGATGATCCACGCGAAAGATTACCGCGCGGGCGTGGGTACGCTGGACGGATTTGTGATGCTGCTGGAGGGGAGTGTAGACTGGCCGCGTGTGATGTCGGCGCTGCGGGAAATTGGCTACGATGGCGCGCTCACGGCGGAGTACTGGCCTTACCCGCACGGGCTGGAGGTGACGCTCGAGCACGTGGCGGCGAGCCTCAAGGCCATCATGGCGCTATAACACGGCCGCAACGGGATTGGGAGGATCGACCTAATGAGGGTGGCCATCATCGGCTGCGGGACCATGGGGCATCTTCACGCGAGCATGGCGGCGTCGTGCGGGCTGAGGATCATCGCGTGCGGCGACAAGTATAAGCACAGCGCCAAAGTCCTGGCCGAACAGTACAGTGCGGCGGCATCGGACGATTCGATGGCGGTGATCGCGGATCCCGAGGTGGATATTGTGGCGATTTGCTCGCCCACGCCGACCCACGCGGGGTATGCCATCGCCGCGGCCGAAGCAGGGAAGAGCATTTTCTGCGAGAAACCGTTCGCGCGAACCGTACAGCAGTGCCGGGACGCGATGTCCGCGGCGCGGAAGGCGAAGGTGAAACTGTTTGTGGCGCACGTGGTGAGGTATTTTCAGGAGTTCGAGGCGATGCGTGCGCAATTGGCGGCGGGAAAGGTGGGGAAGCCTGGGTTCGTGAAGCTGTACCGGGGCGGCCTGTTTCCCATGGGCGCGGACGGGTGGTTCAGAGACTATGAGGAGAGCGGCGGCGTAACACTGGACAGCATGATCCACGATATCGACTGGCTGCGGTACACGTTCGGGGACGCGGAGCGGGTGTTTTGCCAGGCGCTGCGCAGGAGCGAGCCCGAGGCGATCGATTATTCGACGGCGACGTTCCGGATGAAGAGCGGCGTGATCGCCAAAGTCATCGGGACGTGGGCGCAACCCGGCGGGTTCCGAGTTGAAACGGAGATTTGCGGCGACAAGGGCATGATCCAGTTCAACAGCGACGAGACGCCCATCTTCACCATGAAACGGACCGCACCCGGCGAGACGCCAAGCACCATTGTGCCCGCCAGCCCCGTCCCCAAGAGCCCGTACCAACTCGAGTGGGAAGAATTTATTGCGTGGGTGCGGGGAACACGCCAGCCGCGCGTGACCGCCCGGGACGCCACCGAAGCCGTGCGGATGGCGCTGGCCGCGCTCGAATCCGCCGAAACCGGCAAGCCCGTCAAGCTGTAAGGAGAACCAACATGGCCCGAATCGGCATCATGAGTTTTGCCCACATGCACGCCTACAGCTACGCGGCCTGCCTCGATGAACTGGTCGAGGCCGAATTGATCGCCATCTGGGACGATAACCACTCGAGAGGCAAGAAGGCCGCAAAACAGTTCAACACCGCGTTCGTTGCGGAGCTCGACAAATTCCTGGCGCTGGACATGCAGGGCGTGATCGTGACCTCGGAAAATGTCCGCCATCGCGAAATGGTGGAAGCCGCGGCGGCCGCGGGTAAATGGGTGCTGTGCGAGAAACCGCTGGCGCCGACGGTTGCGGACGCGAAGGCCGTCATCGCCGCGTGCAGACACGCCAAGGTGGGGCTGGGCACGGCGTTTCCGGTGCGGTATTCGATACCGATGATGGCGGTGCGCCAGATGCTGAAATCAGGCGAGTACGGCGAGATCTACGCCGCGTCGTGCACCAACAACGGGCAGTTCCCCGGCGGCTGGTTTGCGAAGCAGGCGTTGTCGGGCGGCGGTGCGACGATGGACCACACGGTGCACGCCGTCGACGCGCTGCGCTGGATGACGGGCAGGGAGATCACGCACGTCTATAGCGAAAACGGCAACCTGCTCCGACACGGGATCGACACGGACGACGTCGGCAGCCTGCACCTCGAAATGGAAGGCGGCATCCAGGTCAGCCACGTCGCCAGTTGGAACCGCCCCAAAAGTTTCCCCACCTGGGGCGACGTCACCTTCGAGATCGTCTGCGAAAAAGGCGTGATCCGCGTCGACGCGTTTAATCAGAAGATCAGCGTGTATAACGACGACGCCGTCCGCGCGGAATGGGCCTACTGGGGCGGCAATCCGGACCTCGGGCTGATCCAGGATTTTGTGGCGGCCGTGGACGAGCGCCGCGAGCCGACCGTGACGGGCGTTGACGGATTGCGCGCCGTCGAGGTCACCGTCGCGGCGTACAAATCCGCAGCCGCCGGCAAAATGGTGCGCATTTAAAAAACTAGGGACAGACTACGAATAAATTCCACAGCCGCCGTAGCCAATCCTTGGCGAGCCTAAAGAAAAGCCAGTATATTGGTTGTCTGTCCCTGATTTATTAGCGGAAGAGCCAGCCGTAGGCTATCTGGACGAGGTTGATGCCGGAGATCAACTGGACTCCGGCGAGCAGGGTGAGGACAAGGATCACCCTGTTGAACTGGCTCTCGGACACGCGGAGGTG
>JAPLKX010000062.1 GCA_026387845.1 Candidatus Hydrogenedentota bacterium
CAACTCGCACGCGACGACGTCATTGATCCTCGAGTCCTCCGCGCAGGCGTGTTCCGCCTCCCCCACGACTACGCCCCCCTCGGGTTCACCCAAACCACCGGCCGCACCGCGCTCGACCGCGACAACCGAAACAACATCAACATCATCGCCGTCTCGAGCATGTTCGGCAGAAACGCCATAAGGTTGATCCGACACGACCCCGCCCGATACGCGCTCAATACGATCAAAGCCTACCGGCTGTTTTGCCAACCCTCGACACGCGCAATCCCAAACAACGGCAACGCCGGCCTCCGGCGCGTGTTTCGCGCCCACGACTTCCTCTACTCGGATCTGCTCGAGGGCGCCGTCATCAGCCGCGCCATCAGCCGCCTCACCGGCCGCGACCCCCTGTTCACATTCTGGCTGCTCGCGTTTCCAATCATTTTCGTCCTGTACGTCAGAGCTGCCAAACGCGGAATGCGGAATGCGGAACGCGGAACGATGCAAACGCGAAACGCGGAATTTGAAACCCGGAACGAAGAGACGCGCGGGAAACAAAGACTCCCCCACGCCGTCCACGCCGCAGCCCTGCTCATCTTCTACACACTCGCCGTATCCTGCCTCGCCGAATACGGCGAAAACGACCGGTTCAAATTCCCCATCGAGCCCATTCTCTGGCCGTTTGCGATCTTCATATTTCAAGATCCGTCCGATCCGTCGGATCCGTCCCATCCTCTCCACCGCCTCGCCGCCGTTCCGCGCCCGCTGCCATAATCGGCCATGTTTCTCATCAAAAAAACTCCACGCGCAGCGGCAGATACACCGGCAGTTCTTCCATCGGGTAGAGGATGTGCCTGTTGATGGCCATGATGGCGCACCGGTCCGCGTCGATGATGTGGTCGTTGCCTTTGGTGTAGACGATCCGGCCGCTGGGCGCCTGGCTATAGGTGTGGCCGGCGTATTGGTTGAACCGCTCGGGGATCGGGGGGAACCGCACTTCACCCGCGTTAATCAGCCGGATCAGCATCTCAGTCATCAACTCTTTGACAAACCTCCTGATCCGCGGGACGTCCCACCCGCCGTCCCATTCGACGGCCCCGCCGAACGGGACCGGGACGACTTTGTGTGCCCAAATCTCGCTGATCGACATGAGGTTGTGCGCGACGGCGATCCCGCTGTGGCCGTTGTCGATGCCGATCGCGTCGAAATCGATCAGATTATCGAGTGTTTCGATGACTTTTTGCTGGGCGGCGTAATCGACGTTGCGCATGTGGACCCTGCCGAGGTTGATCAGCGGTGGGGTCGCGCTCCCGCGCGACCGGGCGGAGGTGTTGGCGGCGCACGCTGGCTTTTCGGTCGAGCAGGAGCTCGACCCCACCGCATTGGTTCCCGCCGCCTCGCTGTTCGACGCAGCGGTCGAGCAGGAGCTCGACCCCACCGCGTCGACCTTGGCAAAAATGACGAGTTCCGATGGGTCTTGGGCGAACCCGAGGTCGGCGCCGAGGTATAATTTGGCGTTTTTGGGCAGATCCAGGTCGCGGAGGATCGGTTCGATATCCGGCAGGTCGTCGGGTCGTGCGACCTGGCAGTCGAAATGGGGCATCTCGGCCACGCAGGATGTGAACGCGTTGAGGTTGAACACGGACCGTTCGGGCGACCCGTGCAGGCCCAGGACGTTATGGACATACCCGGGCGATTCCCTGCCGCCGTAGAGGTAGATCATTTCGCGGTCTTTTTCTTCGGTGTAATCGGGGTTGAGCCGAGATGGCCAGTGGTACTGTTCGTACTTCGGGTTGCGCGAGAGCCGGTAGAACTGGTTGCGCAACCCGTTGGGGACGCCGTAAATCCACCTGTATCCGCCGGTGTTGAGCGCGGGATAAAGCTGGTTCCAGGCCTCGTCGGTCATGTTCTGCGCCTCGTCGATCAGTTGCCAGTCGACGTGCAGGCCCTGGAAGTTCACGCCGCCAACCCCCGCGATCCGGCCGAACAGTTGAAACCCGTTCTTGAACTCGATCTGCCACGCGGGGCTCTGCCGCACCCGGTCAAGGTTTCCGCGCAGCCTCGGGTTCCGTTCGAACATGCTCAGAATCCGGCGCATCAGCGGGGCCAGGTGCGCCTCGTGCTGGGTCGCCACCAGCATCTGCCGGCCCGGCTGGCACACCGACGCCCACGCGCACAGGATCTCGATTTCGGTCGTCTTGCCCACGTCCCGGCCAGAGCAGTGCACCTTCCTTGTAGCTCGGGACTCGAGCGACGCGACTTGATAACCACGCACGCACCAGGGATTCCCGGATCGGCACCGCAGGTGCTTTTCGGCGAACCGGACCCGCGACTGG
>JAPLKX010000312.1 GCA_026387845.1 Candidatus Hydrogenedentota bacterium
GAGAGCAGGACCAGGAGCGCCGATGCGATCAGCCATTCGGTGGACCGTTTGAGGGCGGAGCGCAGGTGGATGCTGGGGCGGGAGACCAGCGAGATTACGGGCACGCCGGCTATCCGGCGGACGTCGGTCCATCCGACGCGCAGCGGGAACAGTTCCGCTACCATCCGGACCGGCACGCCGACGCCCTGCAGAGGTTGACGATGTTTTGGACGGTGGCGTAGGAGGTGCGCAGGGGGAGGCTGACGTAGACGCCGTCGATGACGCGCTGGACGAGGAGCCGGTCGAGTTCGGAGATCTTGCCCAGATACGGGATGCCGTGGCGTTCGAGATAAGAGAGGCTGGCGGGGTTGTCGTCGAGGAACCCTTCGATTTGCCATCCGAACTGCTCGTTTGCGCGGATGGTGTTGACAAGCCGTTCGGTACACTGGTTGGCGCCGATGATGATGAGGCGGTGCATGTTGTAGCCTCTTCGGCGGAGATCCCACACGCTGAACCGAAGCAGCGACCTCCCCATAAGGACGAGCACAATCGAGGTCGATGTGAAAATGAGGAGCGCGGGCCGGTCGATTCGCTGGGGGGCGAGGAGCGCGGCCAGGAATACGCTGAGGATGAGCCACGTGAACAGGACGCGCGTCGTGGTAAAGAGTTGGCGGACGAGCAGTTCGCCGCGCCGCGTCAGGAACAGGCGCTGCCGGAACGCGACCACGTACCAGACGCCAAGGGCGGCGGCGAACGCGGGCAAATGGTCGACCGCTTCCTCGGTGTAAGACACGGTGGGCGGGCGCGCCACGTAAGTCATAAAGGCGTATGCGGCGGAGAAACACGCCCCGTCCAGAATCGCCAGCGTCAGCTTGGCGAGAATAGGATGCCGCTTTCGGAACGACACTTCACAAGACCCTCGGTCAAAACTGCCAAAACCCTCCCCGGCAGAGCCCCTGATCCCCTTCCTCTCTCTAGGGAAACGGTTGTTGTTGAATGGCTTATTCCGAAGAAGCGGTGGGGTGGATTCAGGAATTCTGGAACCGCGGCCGGGGTTACCCAGACGAACGGGAATGCCATGTTTGAACGGGCTCTCCTTGCTCCGGGAATCGGGGAACAGACAGGGGCTGGCAGCGTGGTTACCGGGTTGGGCGAAGAAGTGCTACGGCCTGCTGAACATATCGTGGTCGGTTACCTGTCGAGCGAGTACCCGGCCATTTCGCACACGTTCATCCATCGGGAAGTTCAGGCGTTGCGCGCGCGCGGGGTGAACGTGTACACGGCCTCGATACACCTGCCCGAACACCAAATGAACTCTGAAGAGACGGCGGAGTCGGCACGGACTCATTACGTGCGGAACACGGCGCTTTGGCGGCTTTGCTTTAACACGGCGTGGTGGGGATTGCGGGACCCGCGCGGGCTGTGGCGGATGACGCGGTACGCCCTTGGGCTGAAGCGTCAAGCGCCGTTGTCGCGGGTGAGGCTGGCGGCGTATCTGGCGGAGGCGGTGGACTTGCTGGAGTGGGCGGCGCGGTCGGGCGTGCGGCACGTTCACGTTCATTTTGCGAACCCCGCGGCGACGGTGGCGATGATCGCGGCGGCTTCGGGCAAGATCGAGTTCAGTGTAAGCGTTCACGGGCCGGACGTGTTTTACGACGTCGCGGGCAATTTGCTTGCGGAGAAGGTTCGTCGCGCGAAGTTTGTGCGGTGCATCAGCCATTATTGCCGGAGCCAACTGATGCGGCTGACGCCGCTCGAGGATTGGAACAAGCTGCACATCGTACGCTGCGGGATCGACCTGAAAACGTTCCGGCCGCGGCCCGAGCCGGGCAACGGGCAGATGCAGATCGTGTGCGTGGGGCGGCTGGTGCCGGCGAAGGCGCAACACCTGCTCCTCGATGCCTGCAAAACGCTGCGGGAGCGCGGCCGCCAATTCCACCTGACGCTGATCGGCGATGGCTACGACCGGGAGAGCCTGAAGATGCGGGCGCTGCAGTGGTGCATGGGCGATTGCGTCACGTTCACGCTGGGTGTGACGCCGGAGCAGGTCAACGAGCACCTCGACCGGGCGGACATCATGGTGCTGCCGAGTTTTGCGGAAGGGTTGCCGGTGGTGCTGATGGAGGCGATGGCGAAAGAGGTGCCGTGTGTGTCGAGCAGAATCATGGGTATTCCCGAATTGATAGAACACGAGCAAAACGGGCTGCTGACCGCCCCGTCGGACCTGGACGACCTGGTGGCGCAGATCGACCGGCTGTTGGTCGATGCGGACCTCCGTGCGCGGCTGGGTAGACGGGCGCGCGAGAAAGTAGCGGCCGAGTTCCGGATCGAGCAGACGGCGGAACGGATGGAGGCGCTGTTTGCGTTGCACGCGCCGGGTGATCCGCCATGATGTCTGCGCTGCTGCACGCGCTGTTTTTCTTGCCGGCCGCCTATTGCGCCGCCATCAGCATATACCTGCTCGCGGTGACGATAGCGGCGCACAGGCCAAAAGCGCGCGCGCGCGGCCCGCGGGGGACGGGGCAGGCCCTGCCGTCGTTCGGGGTGATTATTCCGGCGCATAACGAAGAGCTGCAGATCGGGCCGACGGTGGCGGCGGTGCTCGAGCAGGCTTATGCGCGGGAACGGTTCGACGCGTACGTGCTGGCCGACAATTGCACCGACAATACCGCCGAATTGGCAAGCGACGCCGGGGCCGTGGTGTTCGAGCGGACGGACCCCGAAAACCGGGGCAAAGGCCAGGCGCTGGACTGGTGCCTCGCCAACCATAGCGACCTGCTGGAGCGGCACGACGCGATTGTCATAATCGACGCGGATTCGATCATGGACGCCGGTTTTCTTCAAGCGACTGCTGAAACGCTGGAGGATCAGACGGTGGCGGCGGTGCAGGCGGAAAACGTTGTGGCGAACCCGCAGGTGAATTGGCGGACCGCGCTGACGTACGCGGGTTTTGCATTGATCAATTGCGTGCGGAGCGCGGGCCGGGTGCGGCTGGGCGGTGCGGCCGGGCTGAAGGGCAATGGGATGGTGTTGCGTTCGGATCTGCTGGCGCACTACGGTTGGCCGGCGCACTCGGTCGTCGAGGACATGGAATTTGCGACGCGCCTGTTGCTCGACGGGCATCAGATAACCTATTGCGAGAGGGCCAAGGTGTCGTCGGACATGCCGGCGGGGCGGAAGGAGGCGGAGTCACAGCGAAACCGGTGGGAGGCAGGGAAGGTGTCGGTGATCGCGCGCCACGCGCCGCTGCTGCTGCGTGCGTTTTTGCGCCGCCGCCAGTGGCGCTACCTGGACGCCTGCTTGGACCTGGCGACGCCGCCCCTGTCGATCCTGGTGTTTGGCCAGGGCGCGCTGATGGCGGCGTCGGCGTTTGCGGCGCCGTACTTGTTTCCGATTTTTGTAGCATGCGGTGTGATGACGGTGCTGCACGTGGTGCTGGGACTGCGGCTGGTGGGGGCGCCGAGGACGGTGTGGCTGAACCTGCTGGCGTCGCCGTTATTCTTGGCGTGGAAGCTGTCGTTGTATGCCAAGTTCCTCGTGCGGCCCCGGGAAAAAGGATGGGTGCGGACGACGCGCGACGCCGAGATCCGACAAAAGCTGCGGTAAGGCTGCCTAATAGACCGATCCGACCGATCCGTCCGATCTGACCGATCAACGAGCTACGGGGTTTGTTGCCAGGTGATGACGTGGATGGAGTGGGGGGGAAGTGTGAGTGGATAGTTGGGAGCGAAGTTGTCTAATTGTGCTTCTTCAATGCTGATATTTTCCTGATCTTCGTTGGTTAGATCGAGTCGGGCGGGGGCGATCCATTTATGGGTGGCGGTTTTGGCAGGTGCCCGAGACGGGACGAGTTGGACTTCGTGCGGGTCGGCGAGGCTTAGGTTGAACAGCACCAGCGAAACCGTGGGGCCGTCGCGGAACGCAAACGACTGGATGCAGCCTACCTCGGTCTCTTGCTCGATGCCGTTGACGCACCTCTGGCGCCAGGACGGGCTGCCGCCTTCGTGATACGTCTTGAATTCTTCGCCGCGGACCACCCCGTTCACGAGTTCCAGGCCGAGCCAAGTGGGCCGCTTGCGGCGGGTGGCTTCGAGGTCGCGCAGGAGACCCCAGAGCCGGACGTTGTGGCCATTGGCGGCGCGAAACGAGTATTGAGCGGCGGTAAACGCGCACTGCCGGGTGATGCCGAGGTCGCGCTGGTACATGAGCATGGACAACGGCAGGCCGATGGCTCCGGCCGCCCCTGCGACGAACGAGTTGCGGACGTCCTGGGGCGCGGGGCCGTCGGTGGTGTGGAAATTGATTTCGTAAATGGCGGACGCGATCTTGCGTGAGTTGGAATTTAGAATATCCGCGTTCTGACGCATTGGTCCGGCGGCGATTTGGAAAAACGGAGAGGCAAACAGCGGGCCGTAAATGTTTTCGGGCGTATCGTAAGCGTCAAGAAGGCCGAAATAAGGCCCGAACGCAATGCAGTCGGCCGTCCGGCAACGCGTGAGCGCTTTTTGAGTGGCTGGCGCGAAAGTCTGGCCGCCGACAATCAGGTTGAACTTGCCGGGATCAAAATAAGGCGCGGCGCGCACGATCCCCAGCCGATCGCTGGCGATTTCGGCGAGCCGGTCGCCGCCGAGCGCGGAAGCCCCCATGAACGGGTCGCCGCCTGAAGCCGCGCCCCACATTTCGTTGCCGTACTCGAGATGAATGCGGTCGAAGACGGACGTCCACGGCTCGGGTTGGCCGAGCCTGCCGCGGATGTCGGCGTAGGGGTGGTCGCCGGGCGGTGCGGCGAGGTAGGCGACGAGGTCGGCGAGGTCGGCGGGGGAGAACGTGGGCGGAATAACGTACCAGGGCTCAGCGCCGACGACCCTGCATAGTTGGAGAAATTCCGGGAGGCTGTAGGTGTACATCCAGGCCTGGCGGGAGTGGGGTTTGTAGCCGTGGGGGCGGCGGGCGAACGGCTCGGCGAGTTGGTTGTCGAGTGTGTCGCCGAACTGCTCGGCCCAAAACCGCAATACGCCGGGCTTGAACTCATTGAGGCGATTGACGAGCGCGTCGGTGAAGGCGGTCGGATTTTGCGCGGGCCGGTACAGCGCGAGATCGTCGACCCAGACGTCCGCGCCGGCCTGCGGCAGGTAGAATGCGAACATGAGGATGGGGTGGTGGGCGCCGGCGGCATAAGGTTTTAGCGTATCGGCGGTGAACAGCACGGAGAACGCGGCCTCATACTTTTTCCATTCCGCGGTCAGATCGAAAGTCTTGTTGAGGAAATCGGCCTCGCCTTCCCGCTTGAACACGGCGAGGAGTTGCTGTCCCGGCGCTTTGCTTTTTGCCCAGAACTCGAGTCGCCACTCACCGCGGACTAAGAAGAGTTTGCCGGCGGAGGGGTCGCTGTCACGCCAGACCGAGTCGGCGTAGTGGGCGAACGCCGGTTTCCAATCCGGTGAGTAACGAAGGTGAAGGGACTGTTTTCCGGGGCTGCCCGGCCGCGTGGTCGTGGGGTCGGCGGTGTCGGAAGAGTTGATTCCGGGACGGTCACGGCGTACGAAAATCACATCCCACTTGGACGGTGCGGGGCCGTCGGAATCGAGATAGAAAACCGATTTGCCATTCTCGATGGTAAACCGCTCGATTTTACCGTGGCGGCCTTTGGCGGGGCCGTGGACGATTTCATACTCGGCGCCATCCCAGAATCCGGGTGGTTGGCCGACATCGAGCTCGTCGTTATTCCAGGCGGGGTCCCAAAACGCCTGCGGAATCCGGCGCCCGGTGGCGCCTTCATCCGAGTGAAACACCATACTGTATACGCCGTCCTCGAATCCGGGGTTTGGGATGATGTTGTTGAGGATCTGGTTGGCGCCGTAAGGCTCGGGCGCGCTGATGTTGAGGCCGAACGGAACGACGCCCGTGAGAATTGTTTCATCGGAGACGCGGATGATTGTCGGTGCGCCGCCGGCTCGGAATTGAAGTGCGCATAGGGACATAACGGCAGCAGCGGTGACAACGCGCGGGAGTGCGTAAGACAACAGATGCCTCATGTTTGGAGAGTTCCTGTAGACATAGGGGCGTAACATTGCCCGGAGTGGCGCACATTCCGGCGCAATGGGCTCATTCTGTGGGGACTTTGGGCGCGCACGTTTTCGGTGCTGACGGGGCTCACGATGTTTTCGGATGTGGGGCTGGGCCCCAACATCATGCAGAATAAGCGGGGAGAAGACGCGCATTTTTTGCGGACGGCGTGGACGGTTCAGGTGTTTCGCGGCCTGTTGATATTCGCGTTGACGATCCCGCTGGGCTGGGTGTTTTATTTCATCAACGGCGAGTCGATTTTTATTTATGTGATTCCTGTGGCTGGCTTGACGTCGGTTTTGTCGGGGCTCAATTCCGTTTCCATTTTTACTTACAACCGGCGGCTGCAAATAAAGCGGATCACGCTGTTGCAGGTCGCGTCCAACACGCTGGGCATGATGGGGATGATCCTGGCGGTATGGCTTGTGCCGAGCGTGTGGTCGCTGCTCGTCTCGGCGTTCATAGCGGCGGTTGTGCGGCTCGCGGGCAGCTATTGGTACCTGCCGGACGTGCGGATGGCGTTTGAATGGGACAAGGAGGCGGTGAGGGAGTTGGTGCGGTTTGGGAAATGGATTTTTGTAAGTACGGCCCTGACATTCATGGTGGTCCGGCTCGATATTTTCATTTTGAGCGGTCTGGTCGGGATGGGCGTGCTGGGGCTGTATAACATCGCGAAGAGTCTGGCGCTTGCGGCGGTCGAGGCACTTGGGGCGCAGGCAAACACCGTGCTGCTGCCGGTGTATTCGCGGCTGTCCGACAAAGGCGCCGATCACCTGCGGAAACAGACGCTGAAACTGCGGCTCACGCTGATGGCGGTGTTCTTGCCGCCGCTCTGGGCGCTGGCCGTCGGCGGCAATTTGTTTTTTGACATCTTTTACGACGACCGGTACTTGGCCGCCGGCTGGATGCTCGAACTGATGGCTGCGGGAACGGTTGCGAGTGTCGTGTGCATGACGATCGAGCCGGTGCTGCTGGCCAAGGGCAACTCGTTCAGGTACATGCTGCAGTTGGCCTCGCGGCTGGGGCTTAAGATTGTCGGGATGGCGATTGGGGCCTATTACGCCGGGACGATGGGCTTCATCATCGGGCTGGCTGTGGCGGATTTCTTGAACTATCCAATACTGGCGGCCCTTGTGCGGAAGTACGGGGTGTGGCTGCCGGCGCTTGACGGGGCGGCGTTCGCGATTTCTGCGTTGGTGATAGGGACAGGATGGCTGCTGCTTGACTGAGGCGGAGAAAACCGTGCGAAAAGATTCCAAGGATACCGGGAGTCTCGTGCCGGACGATGAATCCCTGCTGCTGGTTGTGCCGGTGTCGCTGAGGCTGTCGGGCGGCAAGACGTTTCTCGAGATCCAGGCGTGCAACGGCGTGGAGCGATGGGCCGAGAGCTTTTCATCGGTGGTGTTCGCCGCGCCCGTGATTCCCGAGGACATGGCCGCCAAAGAGGTCTCGACGGTGTGGCGGGACGTGGACGAACTGAACTGCCGGGGGCGATCGGAGTTTATCCCGTTGCCATGGGCGTACCGCTACCGCGATTTTGCGGCGGCGTTTGGGCGGACGCGCAAGGTGTTGCGCGCATTGGTGGAACGGACCCG
Source organism: Candidatus Hydrogenedentota bacterium (assembly GCA_026387845.1). Lineage (GTDB taxonomy): Bacteria > Hydrogenedentota > Hydrogenedentia > Hydrogenedentales > SLHB01 > JAPLKX01. Next base: position 7,641 of record JAPLKX010000312.1, read on the forward strand.
GTACCTGCACCTGAGTCTGAGCGGGTTTGCGGGGGACTGGGCGGCCGTGGCGGCGCTCGAGGCGCGGAAGCTGGGGCGTGCGTACGCGTGCCACACGGACCGCGTCGAATTTTCGGTGCAGTTGGCGATGGAGCCGCGCCCGTCGTTCAAGCGGCTGCTGCGTGCGTACGCGCAGTATCCACTGATCAAGTATTACCAGCGGCATGTCATCAAGACCTGCGCGGTCGGGTTGTGGCACGGGTATGACTGCTACCGCGTGTACAGCAAGATGTGCTCGAACAATTTCCTGGTGCACGACATTCACACCAAGAAGGCGGATTATGTCGGGTGGGACGCGGTGGAGAACAAGGCGGCGCGGGTGCTGTACGAAAAACCGTTGCGGGTGGTTTATACGGGTCGGGCGTCGGGAATGAAGGGGCCGCTGGACTGGGTGCGGTCAATAGCCTACGCGCGCGATTACGGCGCGGACTTCACGGCGGCGTGGGTGGGAGACGGGCCGCTGCTCGAGGACATGAAACGGCTGGCGCACAAACTGGGGCTCGACGGGATCGTTTCGTTTCCGGGTTTTGTGGAGGAACGCAAACAGTTGCTGGAATACCTGCGGAACGCGCACGTGCTGGTTTTCACGCACTTGACGCCGGAGTCGCCGCGCTGTCTGATCGAGTCGTTTGTGTCGGGGACGCCCATCGTGGGCTACGAAAATGCGTATGCGCAGGATTTGATTGAGGGGTACGGCGGAGGCGCGTTTGTAAAACTGCGGGACGCGGCGGGGTTGGGCCGGCTGATCACGGAACTTGATCGAGACCGGCCGCGGGTCGCTGAACTGATCCGGGAAGCGGGCAAGAACGGCGCCAGGTGGAATGACGAGGAGGTGTTCAGGCACCGAAGCGACCTGCTGAAACAAAACCTGCCATAGAACTGCAATGATGAATGCGGAATAATGAATGAAAGCAAACTAAATTTAACTACAAACAGTTTGACAATTTTCAAACGGCCAAAGATGTAGGTCCCATCTCCGAATGGGACCAGGCCAGTGAGTTGTCCAGTCCGAATCGGAATTCGGACCTACGCTGTCGGCATCGGGGTCGGATCGGCGAAAAAGCAGGGAATTTTCAGAGCGGTCAGCATTCATTGCGTCAAGTACCGGCAAAATAAACGGTGACTGTCCCTATTTAGAGTTTGCGGAGGTGGCGGTATCGGGCTAGTTTGTGTTGGGCGGCGCAGACTGTGAAGCGGGCATAATCGAGCCAGCGGAGCCGGGCGTGTGATGTCAGCCATCGTTCGTAGGCGTCGGTGACGGGCCCGGCGAGAAAATTGATCCAACGTTCGGCGATTTTGTCGTGGGTGAATTCTGCGCCGCGTGCCCGGCCATTTTCGATCATTTCCGTATAGTGCCGAGCGTTTTGCTGCAATGTTCGGATGGCGTGGAGGGCATGTTCGGGGGATTGGATCTCGATGTAGTCCAGGTCGCTCTGTCGGAATTGGCGGTATCCGGACTCCGGTCCGAGCAGCGCGGGGCATCCTGCCAGCCATGCGTTCTGCAGTTTGGTCGCGGGCTTGAGGTCGATGTCGTAGGGTGTCCCGGGGCGGACGGCAAGGACGAGGTCGATGTCGCTGTAATCTTGGAATGGATATTCTCGAACTTCGAGCGCGACGCCTGATTCTTCGAGGCGTCGTAGAAACCGCGGGTCGAGGAATGCGGGGTGGAGGTTGAACCGCATGCCCATATATCCGACTTTGCGGATCGTGTGGCCGCGGGACGTGTCACGCGGGATAAGTCCCGGCTGCGACCAATGGGGCATGAAGAATTCCCGCGCGTGACGGAGAGCGAACTGGTTTTGGACGATGTTGATCTGGGAAACATGGATGTTGGGCCGATCGCCGCGGATTCCCACCAGAAAACATCGTGTCGGCATTTCTTTGAGCAGGATGTCGTCGTAATGGGCGACGCAGATTTGGCCGGGCACGGGACGGGGCACGATGTTGACGTTGAGCCCGCGCCGCTTGAGTTCCAGGTACGTTTGGAGAACCCAGTTGTCATTGCCGTGGCGGAGTCGCTTTCCATATTCGGCCTGAGTCGGGAGACAGTCGGCAAAACAGACGTCGGCCCAAGACTCGACATTATGGTGGACGAAGTACAGCGGGTGGCGAAACATTTGTTTCTCCAACGGTTGCCAAGAAACAACATGAGCCGGCGCGCGTCCATTCCGGGAACCGGCGGAATAGAAGGCGGGGCGGAATGCGTTTGTTCCCCAAAGGCGTACTGTTTGCGGGAAGGCGTTGCCAATGGATGAGATCGAACTGGGGCGCGGCAACCTTCTGGTAGCCGTAACCCTGCTGGCCTGGTTTCCGACGACCATGTCGCTGTTCATGTTCATGCGGCCGCGCCGGGCCGTGATCGCCGGTTTCCTGATCGCGTGGATGTTTCTTCCAGTGGCTCAATACAAGTTTCAAGCGCTGCCGGAACTGAACAAAATTACGATAACGTCGCTTTCGCTTTTGCTGGGGGTTTCGATCTTCGACACGAGCCGGCTGATCAACTTTCGGCCGCGGTGGTACGACGCGCCGCTGCTGGCGTTCTGTTTGGCGCCGTTTGCCTCGTCGCTTTCGAACGGTTTGGGGGCGTACGACGGCGGGTCCGAATCGTTCCGGATGATCCTGCGCTGGGGCATTCCATACCTGATTGGGCGGATGTACTTTACGACGCTGCAGGGGCTGAAGGAGCTTGCCCTCGGCTTTTTCATTGGCGGGCTGATCTACATTCCGCTGTGCCTGTACGAGATTCGAATGAGCCCGCAGTTGCATTACATCGTCTACGGCTATCATCAGCACTCGTTTATCCAGCATTACCGGTTCGGGGGTTGGCGGCCGAAGGTTTTCATGGAGCACGGTCTGATGGTGGGGATGTTTATGACGGCGGCGAGCCTCAGCGGGTTTTGGCTGTGGCGCGCGGGCGTTCTGAAACGAATCTATGGCCTGCCGCCGGCCTTGTTTGTGTTTTCGCTGCTGGCCGTTGCGCTGATGACGCGGTCGGCAGGGTCGGTCATCTTGCTGTTTGGCGGGCTAGGCGTGTTGTTCGCGGGGCAAATGACGCGGTCGCGTGTGCCTCTTGTTGCACTATGCGTTATTCCGCTTCTTTACGTGGGATTTCGAATAACGGGCGCCATTACGGGCGACCTGGCGGCCCACGTGACCGAAGCCGCGTTGGGAGCGGATCGGGCACAGTCGCTCGAAACCCGGTTCTCCAATGAGATGGCGCTGTCACGACACGCGCTGGAATACCCCGCGTTCGGGTGGGGCGGGTGGAACCGGTCCCGGATCCGGGACGAGACCGGCAAGGACATCAGCATCACGGACAGCCTGTGGATCATCGTGTTTGGAATGAACGGCCTGTTCGGGTTGAGCATGCTTGGGCTGATGCTGGTGCTGCCGCCGCTGTTGCTGGCGTGGCGCGTGCCCCCGTCAACGTGGACCACGCCATCCTGCGCGGGCGCGGCGGTTCTTGCGGTGCTGATAGGATTGTGGATCGTGGACAGTACGCTCAATGCCATGATCACCCCGCTGTACATTCTTGCGATGGGAGGGCTGGCCGGAATGCATAAAGTGGCGCCGGCCCGCGTGCTGCGGCCCGTGCACATCAAGCTAAAGGCGCCGTCGCAGCCGGCGGCTGCGGAAGAGCCTAGCCCCGCGTGATTGAAAAAATGATGGCCGCCGTGGCACTCCGACTTCGCCGAAGTCGGACTACTATACGGAAAAGGCGGGTCAGGATTTCAGGGATGGCTCGGGTTCTTGAGAAACGTGAGCGCGCGGCTTTGACTTGCCGTTGGATGGGGCGAAGTTCGCGAAAAACCCATTGGGCTTAATGCCCGTGTCTGGAGCGGGGCCCAGCCCGAGGATGCGTGAGGCGAGTTCAGCCGCTTGAAGCTGGACGGAATCCGTCGAGCCGGACGTCATCAGACGAACGACGGTTCGGTGAACGGCTTGCGGGGTAAGTTCGGCAGGCGGTTCGGGACTGGGCGTGTTCTGCGCGTGTATAGGAGGCGGGGACGCCGCGGCGGAGACGCCCGCACCACAAGCAGCTTCAGCCTTGGGGGCTTTGAGGGCGTCGTGACATCGCGCCCGCGCAGTTTCGATCTGGGTGTTGCCGGGGAGTTCTTTTCTCAGGTCGTCCAGGATGGTAAGCGCCTCGCCGTACCGGGCGTGGTAAAAGAGATCGACGGCGCGTGCAAAGTTGCGTTTTGCGGTTTCCAGACCTGAGTTTCGCGGCTCCTGGAATTGAACCTTGGCGGAATACCCTGTGGGTGAGGGGGGCGCATCGGGCGACGGCAGGGCCAGGGGCTCGACGCCGTTGGCGCCCACCCGGATTTTCTGGCTGCATTTGGGGCAAACGCCGATTTTACCGTAGGCGGAACGGGACACCTGCATGCGCTGGCCGCACGGGCAGGTGACGATGACCTTACGCATTATGCTTGTGACTCCTTCCGCGCAGTATGGAGGTTGGGCGGCTATGTTCTTGAATCATCGTGCCGCTCTTGGAGGCCGACAAACTGCAAAAAAGCATCCATCATGCCTTCCTGGCCGCGTGGCAACGTAGGGAGCGGGCTAAGAGCCGCCCCTGCCTCGAGTTCGGAAATACGATTTCGGGCTTCTTCAAGTTCATGTTCAAGCCGGCATTCACGCTCGCTGGGTGGCGGAGAGGGCTTTCCCAGGTCCATGAGGCGCCGTTGTGTCTCCTTGAGTTGGTGGGAAGTGACATCGAGATCGCGCTGCAGGGCCTCACGATAGTCGGCTTCAAGCTCGCGTTCGTACCGGGCGGCATCGCGTTCGGCGGTGAGGCGCGCGATAGTCTGCCCGGGTGTGGAGTCTTGTACGGGGGCGGAATCGTCTTGTGGCTCGGCCTTGTGCGGTTCTTCAGCGGCCGGAGCTTCTGCAGGCGCCGAAGGTTCAATCAGATCATAAGTTGGGGGCGGATTGGAGGTGGGTTGGTGTGGCGTTTGTACTTCTTTGGGCCGCGAAGAACGGGCAAACCGCGCGCCGGTCAGGCCGCAGTAGAGATAGCGTATTCCTGATTGTTCCGCGCCCTTCCCCGTTTTTTTGTTGAAGTGATGTCGCTTAAACAAAGCCTATCGCCCCCGCTGTTATGTTTTATGTTCTCTATAACTCACCTAGGAGGGCGCGTATTCCTTGCTGGTAGCGGAAGGTTACTTATATTCGATAATTGTGCGCCGTTTTCCGGTAAGCCGCCCATAATGGAACCGGCCCACGCCGATTACCTGGGGGAATTTCGCGAGAGTGCAGAATGCGGCATAGGTCATGCTGTCGCCGGGGCGGAACGTGCGGCGGCGCATATGGCGGTAGATTCTGGCTCCCAGCAGGGGGTATCCCGCCAGGAGGATCAGCGCGGCCGGGTGAACCAGGAATGAGGCGATCCCGATTCCCGCAGGAAGGCCCGCGCCCCAGAACCCAATGCTCGAGGTCTCGTGAACGCGGTAGCGGGCGGGTTCGGAACCGTGCTGCCAGGCGCCTTCCGCAAAGGCCTGGCCGGACCTGACGGCTCTGCGCCACCACTGGCTGAACCGCGTCATGGCGGCGTCGTGGCCGGCCATGTCGTCGCCGAGCCGCAGGATTTTCCAACCACGTTGGCGCAGGCGGAGGCACAGTTCGGGCTCCTCACCCGCGATGAGCGTGGCGTCGAACCCGCCCGCGTCGCGAAATGCTTGCGCGCGCACGACGGCGATGCCGCCGACTTCGCTGACCTCACCGGGCGGGTTGTCCCATTCGATGTCGCACAGACGGTTGTAAATCGAGGCGGCCCGATTGATTTCGCGGAGCCTGCCCGCGACGACCGCGACGTCGGGCCGCGCATCGAGCGTAGCCGCGGCCCGGTCCAGCCAGCCGTCGAACAGTTTGCAGTCGCCGTCAATGAATTGGACATACGCGAGATCCGGGAGAAGCTGCTGAAGCCGGTCAAAGCCTTCGTTTCGGGCGCGGGCGGCGCAGAACGGCCTGGCCGGGTCCAGTTCGACGATTTCGGCGCCGAGGCCTCTGGCGAGGTGGACGCTGCCGTCGGCGCTGCCGCTGTCAACGTAAACGGTGCAGGCGGTTTGGCCATGAACGGACATCAGGCACCGGCGGAGCCGCTCGCCTTCGTTGCGCCCGATGACGACGACGCCGGGCCTCATGGGAATTTTCCCGGCCGGCTGAACGGCGGTACGTTGGGCGGCAGTACGCCGTTGACCGATCTCGGCGGGGGCGCGGAACTCGTGGCGGGCCGGTGCACGCCGCGCCCGCGTGCGAATACGCTGCGGCGGATGAAATCTCCGAGCAGGCCGGGCGGATCGGCGTCGGGCTTTTTCATAAGCGCCCTGCGGGCGCGCCACAACGCAAATGAGGCGATCCACGCGGCGTCGCAAACGGCCGTGTAGAGCAGGCCGTGGTTTTTCAGGAAATAACGGCGGCGCGCTTCAAACCAATATGCAGGCCGCGGCTTTATGTTGCTTTCGATTCCCGATGCCTGGCTGACCAAATGAACGACCCGGCTTTCCGGCACATACCAACATGACCATCCGGCCTGGCGGGCGGCCCGGCAGAAGTCAACGTCTTCGTAATACATGAAATAACCTTCGTCCAGGAGGCCGATTTCCTCGAGCACGGCCCGGCGGATCAGGAGCGATGCGCCCGAGAGCCAATCGACGGGGACGGCATGATCCGGAGGCGACGGCGCCACCATCCACCGGGCAAGCAGCCAGGTAACCGGCCCAAAACGGAGCGCGCTTTCTATTTCACTGAGAATCGAGGGAAACCTGAACGCGGAGATTTGCACGTTTCCGAAGTCGTCTTCGAGGCGGCTGCCGGCCATGCCGGCTTCAGAACGGGATTCGAGGCAGTTGAGGAGCGCCTGCACCGCGCCCGGCCGCACGACCGTGTCGGGGTTAAGCAACATGACGAACTGCGGCGGGTCGGCTGATCGCATGGCCATCCTTATCGCGGAATTGTTGCCGCGGGCAAACCCGGCGTTTTCTTCCAGGGGCAACAGGGACACCCACCGGCGCCAGTAGTTGTCGGCAATGGCCTTGGAGAGGACGGGGACGGATTCGTCGCCCGAACAGCAGTCGACGACGGCCACTTTCATGCCGGGGACTGCCTTTTCCTCGGATTGGAGGGACCTCAGGCAATCAACGACAAGCGGCGCGGTCCGATAATTTACGATGACGATGAGGAGCTTCATGTCGCTTTACGATCCGTCGAGTATTTTTTGTGCTTCGGCGCGTCTTGGGAAATCGAGGCCCAACTGGTCGCTGAGTGTTACGGCGAGCGCGATCTGGCGTTGTCCGTCCTCGCGCTGATCGGTCGCCATCAGCGCCTGGCCGTAATCAAAGAGAAGGGTCGGGTCGAGCGGGCGCAGTTCGAGCGCCTGCCAAAGCGATTTGCGGCTCTCCTCGAAGCGACCGGACATGAATTGGGCCAGGCCGAGCGTGTGAAAGATGCCGGAATTCGGCGGCGACAGGCTCGATGCCCGTTCCGCGATGGGCAGGGCTTCGGCCGGGTTGCCGCCGCTGGTGAGGAGCGCGTAGGCCAGGTTGTTGTTCACCGCGGCGTCGTCCGGCGCAAGCTGTGCAAGCCGCCGATACGCCTGAATAACGTGCTCCGCGTCGCCGATCCGTTCATAGAATTGGGCGCGCGCGCGGATCACGGGGAGCGAGTCGGGAGCGAGCCTTGCGGCCGTATCGAGCGCCGCGCGCTCGGCTTGCTGGTCGCCGTGGGCGGCGTACACCCGGCTGAGGCCAAGCTGCGCCTCGGGACTGGCGGCATGGGCCTCCGCCAACTGGCTTGAACGGACAACCTGCTCATCCGCGGGCAACCCGTGCAGGATGCAAACAAAAAGTGGGCCGAGCAGCGGCTCAGGGTCGGTCGAGTCCATCGAGGGTTCAAGCGTTTCCAGGGCCGCTTTGAACAGTCGGGCGTGGAAATACGCCCAGCCCGTGGCGAGATTCTGCATGGTTTCGCCGGCTTGTTCCTTTTGCACTGTGTCGGCGGCGCTGGCCGGGGAAACGGCGGGCGCGCATCCCGGTTTTTCAGCCGTTGCGGCCAGCCGGCCCAACAGTTCGCGGGCCTCCCCGTACCTTCCCTGATGGGCAACCGCGGCGGCATAAAGCAGCCGGATCGGTTCGCCCGGCGCGGCGGTCGCTGCCCGCAGGCAGCAGGCTTCGGCACCGGGCCAGTTGCTGAGGCGCGCGTTGGCAAAAGCGCCAATACGCACCGCGGTCAACTGCTCCGCGTTTTCCGGGTTTAATTGTTGGAGTTGCGCGCGGGCTTCGTCCGGCCGGTCCTGACGCAACAGCGCGCCGGCCAAAGCCATAACGAGAGACTGATCGCCGGAGTTTGCGTCGAGGGTACGTTGCAGCACCATCAGTGCGAGTTCGCCCTCGTTTTGATCCAGATACACCTGGGCGAGGGTGGTAGCGCTGGCGGGGAGGCCGGGCGCCATACTGTAGAGGGCTTCGGCGTTCCGGCGCGCCTCGCCGGGCAAATTGGCTTCGTTGAGGATCTGGAACAGCAGCATGCGGACGGGCAGGTTTTCGCCGGCCCGGGCGAGGAGATTCTGCAGGCATCGGGCGGCCAGCTTGGGCATTTGACGGTTGGCAAATACCTGGGCCGTGGCGTAGAGGCCGACGTTGGTGTCGGGCCATGTCTTGAGCACGTTCGAGTAGATTTGGATGGCATGCGCACGCGCGCCGGCCATGGCGAGGGCGTAGCCGTAGGCGTATTCACGCAGCGGCTTGCGCGCCTCCGCGAGTTCCGCCCAGTCTTCCGCGGCTCTAACCACTTCCCGGCCGTCCTTTCGTGCCAGCGCGTCGTAGTAAGGGCGCATCGGCGAGTCCGGCGGCAGCGCCGACCCGATCTCCGTTACGAGCGCCTGGTTGGCGGTAAATAAGGCGGCGAGCAGCAGGGTCTCTTGCAGGTCCTGTTCGGGCAGGAACTCGGCGCGGCGCTCGAGGAGTTCGTGAAGCGCGGCCTTCTTCCAGAGATCCCGCCAGCCGGGCGGCGCTGCGGGCGCGGGTTGCCGCCCCGGCGCCACGGAAATCATGCCGCGTGAATTGGGATCGGCCTGCAACGTTCTGGCGAGATCTTTTGCGGCATCATGCTGGCCGGCCTCCTCGAGGATAGCGAGATTTCTGGCGTGATCCGCGTGGGCTGAGGGGTCCAGTGCGACCGCCGCGCGGAACTGTTCTGCGGCGAGGTCGAACTTTTGTTTTGCGGCGTAGCATCTGCCAAGACCCGAATGGGCGCGCGCGTTATTGGGGGCGAGTTGGCTTGCGCGCTCGTAGTACGGAATGGCTTCGTCGTAACGGCCGAGCCCGTACAGCGCCTCTCCCTGGCGGCGGAAGTTTTCGGCCCGTCTCTCAGCGCAGCCGGCGGCAACCAGTGCCAGCGCGAGCGGCGCAAGGATGAGCAGTTTGTGGAAATATGTCAGCATGATGATCGAGCCTCGGGTTTTTGTGCCGCGCCCTGTTTGCGCCTGACCTGCTCTTGCGGGCGCCCGTATTCCTGCATGAGAGGCGCGAGTTTCATTGCAAAATCGACAAGCGCGGAGAACGCGGCGGTTTCATTTTGGTTTCCAAGCGGCGTGCTGAGCCGAATCATCGCGGACACGGGCGAGCGAAAACAGACTTGATCGCGTGCCCAATGCCAGGCGTTGAGGAAGTAGTTGGCGGTGAGGCGGGTCCCGGTCTGGAACCAGTAGATGACGGCCTCGCGTTCGGCGCCCCGCACAAGCACCAGCCGCTTCGCCGTAAACAGGACGCCGATCGGCTGAATCCCCTGCTCGCGAATATCCCACCCTTCGCCGATGAGACATATCTCGGGGAAATGGAGGCTGCGGCGCGTGACGGCGGCGTGGACGATGGTCAGTTCAATCGGGCGACCGGACGGCGCCGAGTACCGGCGGACAAGTATCCGGCTGGTCTCGAGATAGGTGCGGACGCGATCCCCGACGTCGAGGTCGTTTCCGGCCTGCACATATGGGCCGATCTGCTGGGGCACGGCGATCAAATCTACGGCGGGCGCGGCATAAACGGCCTCGTTCTGTGTGCGGACGAGGAGAAAATACACGATGGCGATGGCAGAAAGCATTGCAATCAGGATCAGGTAGCGTTTCATGGCGGGGCCTGGCGCTCAGCCGGCGCGACCCGCCGCAGAAAACTGTCCAGCCCGAGAAACGCGGCGAACGCAACAACAAAAATCAGGATTCCCGAAACACCGTGCACCCAGCCGCCCGCCCGGGCGCTGCCGAACGCATAGCCGACAACGCACAGAAAGAAAATCCGGAAAATGTTGGCGCCGATGGCGACGGGCACCGACATCAAGAACAGCCCAATGCGGGCCCAGGCGCGCGACTTGCTCAAGTGGGCAAGCAACGCGCCCAGCGCGAGCAGCGCAATCAATGACCTGAGCCCGCCGCACACCTCGCCGATCAGCAGGTGGTCGTCTTTGAAGTGGATGTAGGAACCCTGGCGCAACATGGGCAGCGAAACGAGGTTGGCGAGGAAGACCGCGCCTTCGGTTGCGAGGATCTTTATTTTGAACGCAATGCTTTGAGTGAGCGAGGACGGAATGGGCATCATGAACACGAGAAAGGCGAGAGGAAACGCCATCGCCTCGACATGCCTGCGGCCCACAAGGACCAGCAGCACGCCAACCAGCATCGGCAGGAGCGCCGCCTGCTCGAATACGCGAAAACCCAGGAATGCGCCCGCGCACAGCATCAGGCCCGACACACCCACGAACACATAGCCCAACGCATCATGACTGACGGGGCGCTTCGAGAGTTCGGCCCGCTTGTTCCAGACAAGCCACGCGCTTATCGGCGGGATCAGAAACCCGTGCGTGTAATAGGAGCCGGCAAGCCGCCAGGTCTTGACCATTTCCGCCACAGGCCTCCAGAACAGCCCCGCAATCAGCAGCACGAGAGCGGCCCTTGTCAGCCAAACCGCCGCCGGAGGCCGGTGTTCGGCATCAAGAAACATGGCGGGGCTTGCGGGGTGTTCCGCAGGCCTTTTTGATGCGTCCTCGGCCCCCATGGTTATGGGCTGCTCCGTTCGAGTTTATCCTTGATGCGGTTCAACTGATCTGTGAACGGTCGATGATTTGCCGCGAGCTTTTCTTTTGCGGAATCGTAGTAACGCCGGGCAAGGCCCTCGTCGTTGAGTCCGAGGTAAACTTCCGCCATGGCGGCGTCGTGGTCAGCCGGGTCGATTTTCCCGGCGCCGGCGATTCGTTGCAGGTCGGCAAGCGCTTCCTGGCAGCGGCCCAGCGCGAGGAGGGCGTTCGCCCGGACAAACACGCCCGAGGGCAGATGCACAATTTGCAGGGCGCGGTCAATGGCGTCGAGCGCGTCGTCAGGGCGCCCGGCGCGCAGAAGCAACGCGGCTTCCTGCGAGAGCACGTCGGCGTCGTTTGGCTGTGCTTTGAGGTAACGCTGACACATGTTCAACGCGCCGTCGGAGTTGCCTTCGCGCAGGAACAGGCGTATGGCGGCCCGCATGGCGCCGGGACGTTCGGGCGCAAGCAACAGGGCGCGTGTGAGTGCTGAGGACGCCTTGTTGATCGATTCGGCGTCATCCGCTTGAAGGTAAAATTCGCCGAGCAATGCCCAGGGTTCGGGCGTGTCCTTGAGCGGCCCGTTGGCGGCGTCGTTCAGGAGTTTTTCGGCTTCTTGACGTTCGCCCGCGGCACTGAGCGCGGCGGCAAGTTCGCGCAAGACGGCGGAATCGGGGTTGGCCTGATATTGCTCGCGAAGGAGGCGGACGGCCTCGGCGCTGCCTTGCCCCCGGGCCACGGTGAGTTTGGCCCGCAGCACGTCGAGGTTTACGGCCGGATTGTCGGGGTGGGTTTTCTCGATGCGCTGAAGCAAGGCTTCGGCTTCGGGTAAGTCGCCGCCGTCACAGTAATTCTTAAACAGTTTAATGGCCGCTTGAACATTGGCCGGGTCGGAAGCAACGAGGGTGCGCAGGGTATCGCGGGCATCGGCCGGGCGGTTCGCCGCTTGCTCGAGATCCGCTTTGAACAACAGGATCTCGGGGTTCTGTGGAGCCAGCCCTGCCGCGGCCCGGGCGCCTTCGAGCGCCTCACTGATACGGCCTTGGGCAAAATCAATCTGGGCCAGCAGCAGCACCGCCTCCGCGTTGGAAGAATTGGCCGCAAGCGCCTGCCCTGCCCGTTGACGGGCCGACTCATAGTCGGGAGGCGTCTGCAAGGCGCGGATGCGGGCGTCCAAGAGGAGAGCGTCAGGCTGGGCCGGCGCGTCGTTGCGCACGGACGCGACGAGCCGCGATGCGGCCTCGAGCTTGGCATTTGATCCCGGCACGGCAAGCAAGCGGGCCAGGCGGAGCCGCGCCTCGCGCAATTCGGGGTCCGCGGGCGCGTCAAGATCCCCGGCATGAGCCTCGACCAGTTGGAGGGCCTTTTCATCAAGATTGCTGCGAACGCACAATATGGCCGCCTCGGTGCGGAGGAGCGGCCCCAGGCCGGGCTGAAGACCGGCTGCTTGTTCCACGAGGTTCAAGGCGAGATCAACCTGCCCGGCTTTTGCGGCAACCACCGCATACTCGACGACCGTCTGCGCAGACAGGTTGGGTTGGCCGGCCACCTGCTTCATGAGGCCCGCCGCTCCCTCTGCGTCGTGGTTGGCCAGGGCCAGGAGCAGGCGTTCTTTTTGCATGGCCGCCGGGTCGACACCGCCGGCAACGGCGCGGTCGAGCGCCCGCTGGGCGGAAGCAGGGTCAGCCTGATCAAGGTAACGGCGTATAAGCAATTGGTAAGGCGCGGCGAGATCAGGCTCGAGTTCAGCCGCCCGCCACAACAGATGCGTGGCCGCCGCGGATTCGCCTGCGTCCAGTGGTTTGCCTGCGCCGGCGGATGCGGCTGCCGAGTGCTTGAGCAGGGCGCGCGCCGCGAACACGAGTTGCTCGGGCTGTGCGTCCCGGGCGGCGAGAAGGCTGTTTGAGCGGGTGAGAGCCTGGTCGCGCGGAACCTCGCCGGCGTAGAGGAACTCGCGGAGCGTGAGGCCGTTTTCGTCGTTGGGAAAGTCGCGCAGGAACGACTCGAGCACGGTATGGGCGCGTTCATAATCTCCCTGCCGCAGGTACGCCAACGCCAGATGGTACCGGGCCGAAGCAAACTGGGGGTTGCCTCGCGCGACCGCGACGAGCCGTTGGATGGCGGCGGGGATCTCGCCGCGGGCCAGCATCATGCGCGCTTGGAGGTACTGGTGTATCAGCACGTGCTCGGGATAGGCGCGGGCGTAATCGGCGGCGGCATTTGCGGCCACGTCGAGCCGGTTCTGGTCGATGTAGATTTCGCACAGGGTGGTCATGATTTCGGGTGAACTGGCACGGACGCGCGGGTCCATCTCCTCGATCAGGCGGAGCGCGGCGTCGCGTTTGTTTTGCCGCTGCAGGGCCAGTGCGAGCATCAAATAATGCTCGGGCCAATCCGGCTCGATGGCGCGGCACTGTTCCCATCGAGCACGGCATCCGCGCCTGTGGATTGGCCTTGCCGTTCGAGCAGCCTGGCCAGATTGCCGTAGACGTCGGGGAGCGGGGTATTCAAATCGACTAGGCGTTGGTACGCGGCCACGGCTTCCTCGTTTCGTGCGAGCCGCTCGAGCGCGTAGGCTTTGTAAAACTGCACGTGCTGGTCGTCGGGCCTGGCGCGCAGGAAGGCCGAGGCGTAATACTCGAGGTCGGCCCAGTAGGCGTTCTGTTCAAGCAGGCGCAACAACTCGAGGGCCGCCTCAGGCTGCGCGGGTTTTGCAAGCGCGATTTGGTAAAAGGCTCCCGCGGCATCTCGGAGCGCGTCGCGCCGGTTCTCGGTGATCCGCAGGCTGGCGTTGGCGAACTCCCGCATGACGCCGGTGTCGGCGGGGTGTTTGAGCAGGTAAAAACCGAACAGCTCCTTTGCCTTTTGCCACTGGCCGGCAACCATAAGCGACCGCGCATCGTCCAGCATGCGGCGGGTCTTTTGGGCGCGGTACGCGGAACCGGCGGCGACGGACCCGCCGACGATCACCGCGAGAACGACCAGCGCGGCGGCAATCCGCGGCCATTTGCGTGACGAGCATTGCATATCCAGAACCTTTAGCCGCCCAGTGCGCATTTAAGCCGCGCACGGAACCGCGTGGCGATGTGACGGCCCAACAGCCAGAAAAACAACGTGTCATAAATCAGGTAGCGGCGCCAGAGCCTGCGCGGCTCGTGGCACAGCCGCCAAAACCACTCCAGCCCCGTCCGCTGCATCCAGACGGGCGCCCGTTTTACGCGCCCCGCCACGAAATCGAAACTGGCGCCCACCCCTATCATGACAGGCACGCGGGACCGGCCCGAATTCTGGTGCATCCAGATCTCCTGTTTGGGCGAGCCGAGCGCGATGAAACAAATGTCCGCACCGGAATCCGCCAGGCGTTGTACGACCTCGCCGTTCAGTGCCGGATCTTTTTCGAACCCCGGCGGCGGGCTGTCGGTTCCGGCGATGACGAGGCCCGGGTATAACGCGGCCAGCCGGCGCGCGGCTTCGGCGGCAACGCCTTCCGCGGCCCCCATCAAATACACGCAGAATCCATTGTCAGCGGCAAATTTGGAGAGATGATAGATCAGATCCGACCCGCTGAGTTTCTCGCGCAGCGGCGTGTTCAGGATCCGGCCCGCCCATAAGAGAGGCGTGCTATCGGGTAGTGAGAGCAGCGCGTCCCGGTAGGCATTGCGGAACTCCTCGTTGGTTTGGTAGCGGCACACGTGGTCGATGTTGGGCGTGACGATGTAACCCGGCAGGCGTTGCGAGATCTGGACACACACCGACCGCAGAACCCCGCGCAGGCTGAGGCTGTTGATGGGTACGCCGCATATGTCTATGGTCTTGACGCCGGAGCGGGCATCGATCCGCCGCGCCTGCATGAAGCGGTCGAGTTGCCCCCCAAGTGGATCCATCGGCGTGTTGTTGGCGGACTCAGAATCCATTCAGGCTGCCCTCCCGAAGACGTTTCAGGAATCGGGCTCGTTGTCGAGCAGTTGCATCTCCGGCACCTGTTCCGCGCCCTTCCGTTGTGGCTGATCGCGGAAATAGGTGTCGAAAAGGGCCATGTCGCGCTTCAGGTGGCCGCCCAGAGAGGGCCTGATACCGTTGAGGACAATCCCCAGCAGGTTTGCGCCGACCTGCTCGAGATCGGCCATGCAACGACGGAACATTCCCAGCGTTGAAACGCCGGCGCCAACCACCACCACTACGCCGTCAACCACGGGCGCCAGGAGCTTTGCGTCGGATAACAGGAGTTCGGGGGGCGTATCGATAATGACGTGGTCAAAATGCCGTTCGGCTTCCTCGAGGAGTTGCATCATTTCGCGGCTGGCGAGTTTTGCGGCCAAACGATCGACGTCGTAACCGGCTGTAAGCACGAACAGGCCCGGAAATACGGTTTGCTGGACGATTTCCGCCAAGGGATAGTTGCCAAACAGAATTTCGGAGAGGCCGCGGGCCGGCGGCAATTCGAGATGCTCTTCGATGCTGGCGCTGGGCGTGGTGTCGACGAGAAGGACGCGGCGGTTGGCTTCGGCGAGCGCAATGGCCAAGTTGCACGCGACCGAAGTTTTGCCGTCTCCCTGCGAGGGGCTCGTAATCAGGCAGGAATTGATCTCGACGGCGGTTTCGTCGGCAAACACGAGTTGAGTCAAGACTTTTCGAAACTCGTTTGCGGTAGCGGTTCCGGGATAGTCGGCCACGGCCGTGGGAATATTTTTGAGATCATCTATTTTGTCCTGGCTGCCATGCGGGATCGACGCGAGGACGGGCCTCGACGTCACCATGGCCACGTCTTCCACGGAACGGATCTGTTGATCCGTCAGTTCGCGCACGAAGCCCACCCCAAAACTCGCGCCGCCCGCCAGAACGATAGCCAGCAGAAAGAACTGGAGCCGCTTGCCGCCCTCCGGCGTTACGGGCAACACCGGCGCGGAGGCCACCTTAACGCGCGCGGGCGCATTGCTCTCCACGCCGATGCTCGAGATTTGTTCGCGCACAGTGCGGAGGAGGCCTCTTGTTTCCTCGGCGCGGAGTTTCAACTCATCGAGTTCGGCAAGCGAGCGGGACGCGTCGAGCGCGCGTTTGGTGTTCGCGTCAATCATTCCCTGGAACTTGTCGATTCGGGCCTGGGCATCCTCGACCCCCTTTTGGACGGTGGCGCCATCGGCTTCCAGCTTCGCGACGACCGCTTGAAGCATTTCGCCGCGCACCTGCCGCTCGGTCTTGCCGAGCCGGTTCCAGATGGCCCCAAAGTTTTCCCGCTCGACCTCGAGTTGCGGCGAGCCGTCGGCATACCGCTGCTCCATTTGTGCGAGGACGGTTTCAGCGCGCGCCACGTCCTGCCGGGCGGCGGCGACGCGCGGGTCCGCGGTGAGTTTTTCTTCGATCCCAAAATCATAAATGGCTTTCGCGGGCGCCTTGGCATTCTGTTCCTGAAGGCTGCGGACGGCTGCAAGCTGCTCGCCGATGGCTGTGGCGCGGGATTGGGAGGTGGTGACTTCTTCCTGGGCGCGGGCCAGAATTTCGCGGTACGCGGACACCTCTTCGGGCGAGCCAAGTTGGGATGCGCTGCCGAGGGGCAACCCGATTTCCCGCTGGAGCTCGCCGATCCTGCGCAACTGGGTATCGAGCTCGGCCTGCCGTGTGTCTCGTTCTTTTGACAGTATGCGAAGCCGTTCCCCGCCGACATTGGCCTCTTCGCCCAGCGCATATTGCATGTATGCGGCCAGGGCTTTATCGACAATGAGGCGGGCCGCTGCGGGATCAGGCAACGTGCACGAGATCGAGACAATCTCGCTGTTCTGTTGGATGTCGGCCTTGAGGACGCCCTTGAGAAAATTGAGCGCGTCCCCTTGCGCGCCAACGAAGGGAAGCCTGCGCACTTCCGGCTCCTCGAGCACGCGCGACAGGATGGCGCTGCCGGTGATCAGATTGACCTGGGTGTTGAGGAATTTCTCGTAGGGCACTGTTGACCCTGACGGGGCTCCGCTTTCCAGGACGCGCGGGGTGCTTGCCAGGAAGCGGACCTCGGCCGTGGCCGTATAACCCAGCGGGACAAAGTACCACGCTGCAAGCAGGCCCGGAACGGCTATGGCAAAAAACGTGATGAGCATCGGCGCCAACCGCAGGCGGAGCATCCTGGAAAAACTGACCTGGCGTTCCGTGCCGCCCACCACTTCTTCCATCACGACGCCGGGAACGACTCCGGGCTGCTCGTGTTTTAACTCATTTCTCATAATGCCTCGCTGGTTGTTCAATCCGCGGCCGGGCCGGCGGCTGTGCGACCGATTATGGGAGCAGGTCGATCAGCGTCTGGATTACTCCCAGCCCTGTCAAGGAGTTATTTTCAAAGAGACGGTCATACCGTTCGCGTGTGTAGTACGTGTCGTAAGCTTGCATGTACAGACCCAACAACGGCGAGACGGTTTCCGTCAGCCGGGTGAAGTGCATCAGGTTGTCGTGGAGACGTACCAGCGGGTTTCGAGGGATATAGACGATGTCTCCGGGTTCCAGCGTGGGGCTGTAGCCGGTCTGGAGGGCGCGGCGGAGATCAATCAACATCGCTTCGGTCTGACCCCCTTCCAGCTTGCGGAACAGCACTATGCTGCGCATCCTGGCCGTCTCCTCAACCGGCCCGCCCGCCCGCGCCACCAGTTCAAGAAGCGTCATCCCTTCTATAAGCGGATAAACACGGGGCGCGAGGATTTCGCCGAGCACGTAAACCAGGTTGACGCCTTCTGGGATGTATACGATGTCGCCGGGCAGCACCGGCGCCTGCGACGGGTGCTCGCCGGGGTGGCTCAGGCCCGTAAGATCATAGGCGAGCACGTCGCGGCGGCCGCCCACCTCACGAATGATGAACGCTTTGGTAAGTTGGCCTTGCGCACCGATGGTGGAGTCGGTGTTTTGATTATCAACGCGCAAGCCGCCCGCCGTGTTGATGGCCTGGAGCAGGTTAATCGGCCGCTTGTATGGGTATTCCTTGGGCTGGGCGACGTCGCCAAGTACAAAGAAACTCTTGCTCTCCGGTTCTACAACCGTGAGGCTTACGCGCGGCTGGCGGAATACGGACTTGTAGGCGTCGCGGACCATGGCTTCGGCGTCGGCCGGCGTTTGCCCGGCCACGTGAAGCTCGTTTATCAACGGAAGCGACACGTACCCGTCGTAGCGGACGGCCACTTCGCGGTTGAGCGTGGTGTCGTCAAAGAGTTCGAGGTGAAGGATATCGCCCTCGCCTATTTTGAATGATCCAGATTCGGTGGGCGCCGGGGCGGGTTGGGCCGCGGCGTCGAGCGCTTCCCGATCCGGGAATTCGTACAGCGATTTTGTATTAACGACAATCCGTTCTTTGACAACGGAGCCGGCGCCGTCAGGGTCTACTTGGCCCATCGTAGTGCATCCCGTCAGAAGCAAACTGATCGCCGCAAACAACACGGGAGTCAGGACTGTTGTCACCTTGTTTTTATTTCCCCGCATGAGCCCATTCCTTCTGCGGTTTTGTGCACGCCCGATTCTGCCTGGCACTCTCTTCAGGGAAACCATCGCCCCAAAGTCGCTATTCCGCGGAATTCGCCGCCGGTTCCCACCTATTCCGGGGAATTTGCAGCCGGTTCGCAGAACACGTCCCTCCCGTTCCAGTTCCGGCGCGCAAACAGAAACCCGCCCCCCGAACTTCGTGCCGGGGGGCGGGCGCTTTTGTTACGGCGGTCTATGCCGCTCCGTTGTAGTTATTTGACGCGATTGGCCTCGATGAAGTTTTGCAGGGCGTCGTACTTGGGCGCCTGAGTGCGTGGCTGGCCCAGGTATTCCATCGAACCCCATCGGCCGTACTTCGTGAAGGTCATGGCATTGTTGAAGTGGACGAAGATGTCGCCGCCTTTTGACTTCCAGTAGTTGAGGTAAGCGGTGTAGAACTGGCCGATCCGCGGGTCGCGGTTGACGGCGTCGAATACGGCATTCAGCGCGGCGTCTTCCATGGGCGCGCCAACGCCGACCATGTGCTGCCCGCCTTCGTACGCCACCAGCGCCACATTGTATTGGGCCGCGACAGCCGCGCAGGCGTCGATCCAGCCGTAGGCTTCGGGCAGCGCCGTGGTCTGCAACTCGTTGATTGTGCCCTCCACACCCTGGCTGATGATCCGGCCGTAGTCGCCGCTGCCGCCCATGTACCCGCCAAAGTAGGGCGCGATGGCGAGGGCGTCAACGTGCTGGTAGGCGTTGTTGTACTTGAGCATCTCGCCGGCCCACCAACTGCCCGCGGACTGCGCGCCCATGACGCGCACCAGCCTCGTCTCATCGGCGAACACGCCGGCGAAGATGTTGGCGCATTCCACGGTGCGCCGCGAGTGGAACATGAACACGGCCGCATACTGGTCTGTGGTCAAGCCCAGTGACAACCCCATCTGCGAGGCATAGCTGGCCTGCGGGAATCCCCAGTTCCAGACTTCGTTCGAGTATTCCACCCACGCACGGATGCCGGGGTTCAACTGGGCCTTCATCAACGTCGCCATCTGGAGCACGTAATCGTCGGTGGCCCGGTGCGGCACGCATACCCACGGGTCAGCGTGGATCTTGTTGGCCAGGGCGCAGATGACTTCGAGGGGCGCGCCCTTGATTGTCCACTGGGCGTCGGTTGGCTTGGGCCGGTCTGCCCAATTAATCTGACCGGACCCGTTGGTGTTCATCCAGTCCATGAACCGGAGCACCTTGTAGTTCTTGACGCTCGCGATGAACGTGGGGTTGAACATCTCGGTCTGGTAGGTGCTCTCGAGCCCCGGCATGATCACGCGCACGTTGCGGACGTAATTGGCCGCATTAGTCGTGGCGATGCTGACACCGAACCCGCCCTGGGACGAGTCGACGCTGATCACATCGCGCCCCGGCGACGACGAAACCAGCGTGGCCGCATACTCGTAGGCCAGCGTGCCTTCTCCGTCATACAGAACCACGTAGTTGCCGCTGGGATACTTGTTGGCTAGATCCCAGAAGATGATGCTCTTTGCCCATTGGCCGTCCTGCAGGGATTTCGGCCAGCCGTTGGCATCGACATCGAGCGGCCGCGGATCGTTCCAGGACCACTGCGTGGCGGACCACATCCCCCGGGACATCTTGTAGCAGTCGGAGAATGGCCATTCGCTGCTGTAGTCGGCGAGCCCGGTGAGGTTGGTCCCCAGTACGGACCCGTCGTTGGGGTACGTGCCGGTCGGGGGCGCCTGGCACACGCCCGACAACGCGACGGTCTTGTTGCCGGCGGCGTCGTTGGAAGCGATCACGAGGCTGGCAGCGGAGGCGCCGACCGCGGTTGGTTTATAGGTGACCTGGATGGCCGTCTTTCCGCCCGCGGCCAGCTTGATGGGGACGGTGGGCGCCGTGTAGGCGAAGTGGGCGGCCTGTGCGCCGGTGATCGAGATGGACGAGATGCTGAGCTCGGAGCCGCCGACGTTGGTGGCATTAACGGTGTTGGCGGGGCTGGTCGCGCCTGAGACAATCGTGCCGAAATTGATCGACGTCGTGTCCAGTTGCAGGACTGGCCCCGTTGTCGGCGTGGTGCCTTCGCCGGTCAGCGGAACGGATACCTTGGCCGTGGGCGCGTTCGAACTTATCTCGAGCGCAGCCGAGGCGACGCCCGCCGCTTTGGGCGCGAACGTCACGGTGAACGTCGCTTTTGCGGCAGGCTGGATCGTGTAGGTTTGGGAGGCGTTGGTCGTGAAACTCGTGGCTTGCGCCCCCGTAATTGCGACGCCCGATACGGAAAGCACGGCGGTGCCGGTGTTGGTGATCGTAACGGTGTGCGCGGTCGAACTGGAGCCAACTGCGACTTTCCCAAACGCCCCCGTCGTGGGTGTCACACTGATGGCCGGCGACTGCCCCGGCGGCGGGTCAATCCCGAGCGCGATCCGGGCGGCAGCGTCCGTAGGCGGTTTGGTTGGGTCCATCGTTAGGAAGATCGCATCGATCCGCGGCGGAATCGGCGTGACTTCCCGCTTGCGGATGCGCAGCATGTGCGTGCCGGCGGAGAAAGTGCCCAGTTTAAGCGCGGCGGGCGCGCCGGTTTCTTTCCCGCCGGTGCCGTCCCAGTGGAACCGCTGGAACTGATCGAGCTTATTGCCGATCTTGTACCAGACGCCGTTGTCGAGCGTAGCGATGAACGAGTTGGCGTCGTTGGTGCCCGGCCGGCCGGGATAGTAGAAGCGGCACCACAAATACCAGGCGCCCGCTACGGGCAGGTGGAAGGTATAGGCCGCCTCGTCGGTGGTCATGTTGTACCAGGAGTTGACGGTCGAGTTGGCGTAAACCAGCTTGCTGCAAAGCGAGTCCAGCGCCGGATCCAGGTCGTTCCCGGCGGTGTAGGCCGTGGACGTCGTCATGGCGCCAACCAGTCGCAACGTCGGCGCCAGGGCCGCGGACAGGTAGATGTCGGTCGACGTGGTCGAAGGGGTGGCCGTGCCCGTCAGGGAAACGGCGGCGTTGCCGCCGTTCGAAGCGATGCTGAGGGTAGCCGTGCGGGCGCCTGCCGCCTTGGGCGCAAACGCGACATTGAACGTGGCGTTGGCCCCGGGCTGGATCGAGTAGGTGGCGGAAGCCGTCTTGGTGAAATCGGCCGCGTTGGTTCCGCCGAGCGTTACGCTGGTGACGCTGAGCACCGCGTTGCCCGTGTTGCTGAGCTTCACAGTCTGCGCGGTCGAGGTGGCGCCCACGGCCGTTGAAGGAAATGTGAGGCTGGTGGGCGTTACGGACAGCTTGGGCGCCGAGGTGGTCGTTGCGGCGCCGGTCAGGGAGATGGTGGCGTTGCCGCCGTTCGATGCGATGCTGAGAGTTGCGGTCCGTGTCCCGGCCGCCTTGGGTGCGAACGCGACGTTGAACGTGGTGCTGGCGCCCGGCTGGATCGAGTAAGCGGCCGAGGCGGTCTTGGTGAAATCCCCCGCGTTGGTTCCGCCAATCGTTACGGCCGTGATGTTGAGGACCACCTTACCTGTGTTGCTGAGCGTGACAACCTGCGCGGCCGAGGTGGCGCCAACCGCGGTTGAAGGAAACGTGAGGGTGGCCGGCTTTGCCGACAGTCTGGGCCCCGGCGTCTCGATGATGACGCCGAGCGCGGGCGCGGCTTGCGTGTCTACCGGCACGTAGGTCGACGCCGAGGTCAGCAGGACCGCGTCCAGGCGCGGCGGTATCGGGGAAACTTCGCGTTTCTCGATCGTAATCCTATGGCCCCCCGAGTTCAGCCAGCCCAGTGGAAGAGCCGTCAGGCCGCCCCACTCGTTGGCCCCGTTTCCGCCCCAGTGCCATTTCTGATAGTAATTCTTGTTGTTTCCGAAAACCTTTCGGGCGCCGCCATCGACGCTGACGAGGAACGAGTTGGCGTCGTTCGAGCCCGGCGCGCCGGGGTAGTAGAACCGCCCCCACAAATACCACATCGCACCCGATGGCAACGTCACCCAATATGAGGCGCTGTCCGAGGCGCCCCCGTTCAAGGCGTCCGACGTACTATCGGCGTAAACAAGGGCCGGCATGAGGCTGTCGGCGGCCGCGTCGGCATCGGCGCCGCCCGCATAAGCGGTCGAGTTCGTCATTGCCCCGCTGTACTCCGTGTTCTGGCCGGCAGCCGCCCACCAAATCCAGGATTGCGCTGCAGCTTCCCCGCAAACGGCCGTACTGCCCAGCAGTAGAGTGAGTGTAGCCACAAACCAAATACCGCGGGACGGAATACGAGCGCCAGTTTTGCTTGTCTTAGTCATTCGAGACTCCTTTAGCCGTTACACAACGTTACACGCGTACAGGACTTACGAGTCTCTACTGCAAGGCGTCAATCGAGCGGCAACTCAACGAGCGCCATGCAGTGTGGGCGGGCGTCCCCTCACGGGGGCGCCTGCCGTTTATGGGTGGGCGGCGCGGAAAACTCGGCGCCGTTCCAACATGCGGAAGCTAAAATCTTGGCCCGGTTCTGCAGGTTCGTACTTGTCCTGAACCGGATCGGAGTCAAACCTGACGATCTGCTTTCGGTATATCCGCGGTTTGGGGGGGCAAATAAAAATATGGCGCTCGCCAATGCGGTGCCTGTTGGCCCCTGGCAAACCTCGACACGAACCGCATCCAGGCTTGCCAACCATTAAACTTTCTACGGGTTGTCGTTTCCAGGCCCGCAAATCCAGTACGAGTAGGCCAAGTATAAAGAGTCGATTCAATAAAATCAAGTGTTTAACCGCTGTGAAAATATAAACAATACCGCATGTACCGCACACAACACACGAAAAACCCCGGTTTGGCCACCCGTGCTTGATCTGTGGCCCCCCGATCAACCTGCAAACGCTATACTAATTCCAGCCAAATTGCAAGCAAAATCTTTTAAGTACTGTGCTGATACGCCTTTATAATGATGCGCAAATGCACAACAGTCTAATGACGAGCCGGGACGGGGAGAACGACTCCTGAGCGGGGAGGGCACTTCAAAGAGTACCCGGAACCAGAATCAAAGGGGCAAATCTCAGAGCTTGTGAATCAATTGAGCGGCACAAAATTGGGTTGTTGATATTGTTGGACTTACAAAGGCGAATACAGCCCTTATTGCCATTTCTTCACAAGCTCTCATGGATCCTTACCTCCCATGGCAGGGTGTGAGGATTCCCTTTGTTGATAACAAGTGGTTCCCCAGAAGTCTTCTCAAGCAGTCATCCATAGTAGCGTCAAGCCAGCTTCCATGGCGCGCGGTACTCGTAGTGGAGCATGGCGTTAGCGGCTTCGTTGTTGGTAATACGTTCGGCTTGTGCGTCCCAGTCGAGGCGCCTCCGGGTGGCGAGGGCGATGTTGCCGAGGTGGGAGAAAGTGGTGGACCGGTGGCCGGTCTCGACGTCGGCGGTGGGTTTTTCGCCGGTCTTGATGCAGTCGAGGAAGTTGCGCCCGTGCTGCTGGGTGAGGTCGCCATCCTGCGACTTGACGTTTACCGGCTCCATGCGCGGTTTCTCGTCCTGAAATTGGCCGCCTTTTTCCGGGATGATTTCGTAGC
>JAPLKX010000634.1 GCA_026387845.1 Candidatus Hydrogenedentota bacterium
CGGCGCGGGCGAGACGTCCGCGCCTACTTGTCGAGCGGCTGGACGTCTTGTTCGAAATAGGGGTGGAGCGGTTTGGGGAGTTGGTGGTAGTCGATGCCGGCGATGAGATTTGAGAGGTCGCGGGAGTTGTACGTGTCCCAGAACAGGACGTTTTTGCCGTGGAGCGAGCCGGCGGCGGCGTCGGCGAGCAATGCAGCGAACGCCTTGCCCGTATAGGTGCCTTCGAGCCGGATGCCTTCAGTTTCGAGCAGGATGCGCATGGCGCCCACGGATTCCTGTGTGTACTCGGCATAATTGCCGCCGTAAAAATCGTGGCGGATCAGCGTTTCCGCTTCGGTGAAATCAACGAGGGGAACGGACTCGTCCTTTTCGTGAAGCAGGTTGTTGGCTGCGTGGAAAAGTTCCACCATGCCCGGCGCGTTGACAAACGTTTCGCCGGTGACGCGGACCGGTAGCACCCGCGTCTCGAATCGGGCTAGTTTGAACCCGAGTTTGAGGCCGACGGACGTGCCGGTGGTCCCGGCGGCGACGTAGATCAAATCCGGCCGGGGCGCCAGGCCCTCGCCGATGTGGGCGGCGAATTCGAGCGCGGCGTTTACGTAACCGGCCACGCCGAGCGGCGACGACCCGCCCGCGGGAATTATCATCGGTTCGAGGCCTGTCTGGCCGGCGTGCCGGGCGAGCACGCGCGGGATGTCTTTGTTGAGGTCTTCGCTGGACTCGTAGTAATTGAGTTCCGCGCCGAACCGGTGGCTGACCAGCAGGTTGGTGCGGACGCTGTGAGCGTTGGGCTGGGGGAGCAACATGGAGATGCTGCGGAGCCCGAGTTGGTTTGCGTAGATGGCGGTGGCGGCGGCGTGGTTGGACCCGGCGCAGCCGAATGTCATGACTTCTTTGCAGCCCCGCCGGACCGCTTCGGCCAGCAGAAACTCGAGTTTGCGCACCTTGTTTCCGCCACACAGGGGGGCGGTGATGTCGTCGCGTTTGACGTAGAGGTTGGGGATGCCGAGCCGCGCGGCCAGCCGCCACATGGGTTCGACGGGCGTCGGCAACTCCGCGAGCGGAACGCGCGGCAGGCGGTCGCGCAACTGCGGGAATAGGTCAAACAGCGGGAACATGGAAGACGCTCCTGAGTCGATCGGCTAAAGATTAGCGGAAATGGCGGCGGGAATGGAAGGTTCCCGGCGGGCAGTAAAGGGCTGGAATTTTCGGATTTTGGGGCTTTGTTCAAGTCTAGAGAGGATGGAACTATGAGCCCGAACAAGGCAGTGCAGCCGGAGTTGCAGTATAACCCCCGATTCCGCGACGGGATTGCGGTGTGCAGTTTTGACATCTGGCTTGAGCCGGGCGCCGTGGTGGTTCACGAATGGCGCAGCGGCCTGGCGAACCGGCGCGTTGGGCCGCGGTTGGTTTTCCGGCCTGACCAGTTGTTGATTGGATCGGACGAGGTGTTCCTGACACCGGTGCCTTCGGACGAGTGGGTCCACGTGGAGGTGGAATGCGGTCTTGGCGGGCATGCCCAGATTCCGGCCGTGTACAAGGTCACTCTCACGTATGAAGGTCAAATGCCGGAACCGTACGGCGATCTGCCGTGTGTGCACAGGCGGTTCCGGGCGCTGGATCAGTGTGTTTTCCTCGGAAGTACGGAGGAAGAGACCTCGCATTCGCTCGACAACATTCACATTGCGCTCAAGTGAGGCGGGCTTGACCGGGGAGAAACGTTTTTGACGGACACGACGCTGACGATTCCGGGCGAGAGAACTTCAGAGGAAGCCTTGGCGGCGAATTATAAGGTTTCGGTGGACGGGGTGGCGCGTTCGGAATGGCTGGATCTGATCGGGGATTTTGACGACGCGACGGTTTTTCAGACGTGGGATTACGAGGCGGTGAGGTGGGGGGAAGAGCGGCTGAGCCACGTGGTACTGGAAGAGGGGGGGATGGCCGTGGCGGCGGCGCAGGTGCGTGTGGTCCGGATGCCGGTGCTCAACTGCGGGGTAGCCTACGTGTATGCGGGTCCGCTGTGGCGGCGCCGCGGTGTGCCGGCGGATTTGGAGATTTTCCGGCAAATAGTGGGGGTGCTTCGCCGCGAGTATGTTGAAAACCGGGGGCTGGCGCTTCGGCTTGTACCCAACGAGGTGCAGACTGAAGATGGGCGCGTCGGAGAGACGCTTGTGGCGTGTGGTTTTTCGCGGCTTGCCCGGGTAAAACCTTACCGGTCGTTCTTGATTGACCTGGCGCAGCCCGAAGACAGGCTGATAGGCGGGTTCCGGGCCAGATGCCGGACGCGGGTCCGCTCGACGATCAAGAAGGACCTCGAGATGGAGGCGGGAACCAGCGACAAGCTGTTTGCCGAGTTTGTCCAAGTTTACCGTTTGATGCGCCAGCGCAAGCAGTTTGAGGAACGCATTGATGTGCGGGATTTTCAGGAAATCCAGTCGCGGTTGCCGGATCCGCTCAAGATGCAGGTTACCGTGTGCAGGCTCGAGGGAGTGCCTGCGGCAGCGGCGGTATGCGGGGCGATCGGCAACACCGGCAACCTTCTCCTGCTCGCAACGAGCCGGGCCGCGTTGAAAACCAGCGCGTCCGTGGCGACGGTTTGGCGGGCGATGGTGGAACTGAAAAACTCGGGGGTCCGCTATTTCGATCTGGGGGGGATCGATCCGGTAGACAATCCCGGCGGCTACAAGTTCAAAAGTTCTTTTGGCGGGCACGAGATCTTTCACGTGGGCGCGTATGAAGCCTGCAATAACCTGATGAGCCGATGGGCGACGCACGGCGGGGAGCGCCTGCGCGAGGTGGTGCGGAAATCGGCGGGATTGGCGGGCCGGATCATACCGGAGCCGGCGGAGCCGTCGGACGAGCCCCCGGGGGGAGATGAAGAGCCGAAATGATCTCGACGGCATTCGACACGGCGGTAGGGTCGATTCCGATTCCGTTGCGGGTCCTGACGGCGGTGGTCCGGCGGGACGTGGTCGGTGTTTTATATCACTGTATCTCCGACGAACTGGTCATTCATGCGGCGGGCATCATGCCGGTGAAAACGGTGCGTCAGTTTGAAAGCGACCTCGACTCGTTGCAGCGGCATTTCAACCTGGTGTCATACAATGAGGTTGTGGCGCACCGCCAGGGGGGTAAACGGTTGCCGCCGCGGGCAGTCCTGCTGACGGTAGACGACGGCTTCTCAAACGCGTACACGGTTGTCCGGCCGATTTTGAAGCGACGGGGTGTTCCCGCGATTTTTTTTGTGATTACGGAGACGCTGGACAACCGAATGATGGCTGATACCCACCGAAAGGCGTTGTGCAATTACCGGATGGCGGTCGGGCGGCGCGGGATCGAAGACATAATGAGCCTGTTCAATCAGCAGGTTCCTGAATCGCCGCGCGATCTGGAAGGGTTTCGGGAGTGGTTCAACATGACGACCGGGCAAGGGCGTTGTTTGGATATTCTATGCGCTATTCTCGAAACGGATGTGGAGGCTTACCTGTCGGATCACCGGCCCTACATGACGCGGGACGAGGTGCGGACGATGTCGGCCGAGGGTTTCACGATGGGGGCGCACTCGAAAACGCACCGGGAACTGTGGTTGCTCGGGGAAGGCGAGGAACTCGATCTCGAGATTAGCGAATCGTGCGGCGACGTGTGCCGGTTGACGGGGAAATCCGCGGCGCCGTTTTCATTTCCATACCAGAGCAACCGGATCCGGCGATCTGTTTTGGGGGAGGTGCGGGCGTGTCATCCGCACGTGGGGCTGATGTTCGACACCCACGGGTTCAGGAAAGACAGCGAGTTTTTCGTCGGCCGCCAGTGTTTTGACAACCCGGTAGGGGCTGGACCGGGGGGCAGCAATTTGTGTCTGGCAATGCGGCACGCGTATCTGGCGCAGGTATTTTGGAGCTTGCGTGGGCGCGGAAAGATTTCTTGATGGGGAGCGAGCCAGGCACGCCCGTAGATTAAAACCTGCCCGCGAGATGTTAACTCCCATACTGACGTGATAAGGCTGCCATGACCGGGCAGAGTGAGAGAAAGGGTTGAACAATGAACAGAACACTTCTTTTTGTGGGAACCGCGTGCCTCGCATGCATCCTGCTGCTTAACGCGGGCTGCCAGACGTACGGGCAGTCGGCGGGACTTGGCGCGCTTATTGGCGGCGGCACGGGCGCCCTTATTGGCAGCGCGCGCGGCGAGACGGGCGCGGGCGCCCTGATCGGCGCGGCGGTGGGCGGGCTGGCTGGCCTGATCGCACATGACGTGAAGGCGCGGCGTGTCCGCGACGCGCAAGCGACCGCCTCGGATTACGCCTACCAGCCCGCGCAAGGCGAAGTGCTGAGGATGGAGAACGTCCAGGCGGCGCCGTCGGTAGTGGCGCCGGGGAACCTGGTGGAGGCGTCGATGCAGTATGCCCTGTTGGGTACGGGGCCGGCAGGCGTGAGTGTTGTCGAAAGCCGGCAGTTGCGCGATGGCGAGAACGTGCTGGCCGAAACCAGCGGGACGCTGGTGCGGGCCGATGGCACCTGGGTGAGCACGCAGACGTTCGAGATCCCCCGCACCGCCTTGCCGGGAACCTATACGATCGTTCAGACGGTACAGACTCCGCAGTCCCGGGTTTCAGGCACGGCCACGTTTACGGTGGCTCCGTAACGCCGGTTTTTTTAATGAACAGGGGCGCCAGCCGGCAGGATTTGGGCCGGCTGGCGCGGGTGGGGGAGTGTTTGTGGCGTTAACCCCTCGTGATCCGTTACCGTTATATCCTCACGTGCTGAGGAGTCTTATTTGATGGCGCGCATTGGAAAGCCCCTGTTAAGCGCACAAAACGTTGTAAAGGGATTTGGCGGCCAGCCGGTGCTTCGCGACGTGTCGCTGACGATACACGAGGGGGACCGGGTCGGGCTGATTGGGCGGCGCGGCTGCACGAGCAATGCGAGCATCTGCTGCACCGGATTGGCGTGGACGACGCGTGGAATCCCGCCCAAGCCATCAAACGTGTCACGACGGCGTTGGACCTCCCCCCGTCGGAACGGATGACGAGCACGTTATCGGGCGGAGAAGCGCGGCGGGTTGATTTGGCGGCCACGCTGCTGAAACGTCCGGACATCCTGCTGCTGGATGAGCCGACCAACCAGATTGACGCCAGGAACATCCTTTGGCTCGAGGATTTTCTTGAACACTACGGGGGCAGTTGCGTGCTGGTGACGCACGACCGGTATTTTCTGGATCGGATTGTGACGCGGATCGTCGAGATCGACCACAACGCCCTGTACATGTTCCCGGGCAACTACACGCGGTTTCTGGAGCACAAGACGAACCTGATCGAGCAGCAGGTGCGGGAGGAAACGGGCCGTCAGGCGATTCTGCGGCGGGAACTGGCGTGGGTGATGCAGGGCGCGCGCGCGCGGACCACCAAGGAAAAAGCGCGGATGGACAAGTTCAAGGAGTTGCAGGCGCAGGCGCCCCCGCCCATTCCAAAAGAAATCCAGTTCGAGATCCCGACCCCCAAACGGCTGGGCAAAAAAGTGCTCGAAGCCCACAGCATCGTCAAGCGCTACGGCGACCGGGTGTTGTTCCGGGATTTCACGATAATCGTCCAGCACGGGATGCGCGTCGGAGTGATCGGGCCCAACGGCTGCGGTAAAACGACGCTGCTGCGGGTGCTGATGCGGCTCGAGCGTCCCGACAAGGGCAAGGTTGTGGCCGGCGACAACACGCAGTTCCTGTATGTCGACCAGACGCACGGCGACGTGAACCTCGATCAGACCATCCTCGAGTACGTGTCGGACGGCGCGCAATTCTGGGAGTTCGCGGAATATGATCGCGGAGACGCACGGCGCATTTATGTGCCAGGCTACCTCGAGCGGTTTTTGTTCGACCGGGCGGCGGTGCTGACGCCGATGCGGAACCTTTCCGGCGGCGAGTTGGCGCGCATCGACCTGGCGAAAAAGCTGCTTCGCGGCGGCAATTTCATAGTGCTCGACGAGCCGACGAACGATCTGGACCTGCCGACGTTGCGCGTCATCGAAGAGGCGATACTTGCGTTTGACGGCTGCGCGCTGATCGTATCGCACGACCGGTATTTCCTGAACCGGACCTGCACGCACATCGTCTCGTTTGAAGGCGAGGGCAACGTGCTGGTGCTGGCCGGCAATTACGACGATTACGCCCAATATAAGGTTGCACATCCCGCGCCGGCCGGCGAGGCGCCGTCAAAACCGCCTCGAGGGGAACAGGCCGCACCACGGGCCGGCCGGCGGGGCGGGCTCACCTGGAGCGAGAAACAGGAGTTGGCGCGGATGGATGCGCAGATCGAGGAGGCGGAGGGTGCGGTGGCGCGGCTCGAGTCTGAGGTGGGCGCGCCCGGGTTCTACAGGGCCGATTCAGCGGCCAAAAAAAAAGGGCTTGCAGCGTTGGATGCGGCCAAGGAGCGCGTCGAGTCGCTTTACACGCGGTGGCAGGAGTTGGAATCGCGGAGGGCGGCAGGGAGTTAGAATAAGCTGAGGCCGGCCGGGCATAGCCGGAAAGGAGCGCACATGTTTTGTCCGAGATGCAGAATCGAGTACACGGAAGGGTATACCGAATGCCCGGAGTGCGGGGCGCCGCTGGTGGAAGAATTGCCGCCTGAACCTGAAGCGGAGTACGTCGAATGGGTGACGGTCCTGACGACGGTGGATCAAAACACCGTCATGGTGGCGACATCCCTGCTCGAAGACGCCGGCATACGCGTCAATGTCAGGGGGGAAGGACTCCAAATCCTCATGGGGGCCGCGGCGCCAAAAGAGGTCCAAGTGATGCCGGAGAACGTCGCGCAGGCGCGGCTCCTTCTCGAACGCGAAGGCGGCCTCGAGCCGGACGAGGAGTAGGCGGAGGTCAGGTTTTTCTCAGTTCGGCCTTTCCTTCGTGCAGATGAGCCCATCGGTTGGCGTTTTGCGCAAGCCCGGTGTCGTGGGTGACGATGACGAGCGTGATCCCGTCCGAGTCGTGGAGCGACCAGAGCAGGTCCACGATTCCCTGGCCGGTGCGTTCATCGAGGTTTCCGGTGGGTTCGTCGGCGAGCACGACACTGGGGTTGTTGAACAGGGCCCGTGCAATGGCGACCCGCTGCTGCTCACCGCCGCTGAGTTGGCCGGGCTTGTGCGTGACGCGATCCTGCAACCCGACCTTCTCGAGCAACTCGAGCGAGTGCGCGCGGCTCGCGCCTTTTGGAGCGCCTTTGCAGATCGCCGGCATCATCACGTTTTCGAGCGCCGTGAACTCCGGCAAGAGGTGATAGAACTGGAACACGAATCCGATGTCGCGGTTTCGGATTCGGTTCACGCCGTTGCGGCCCATCTTCGAGAGCGGCGACCCGCGGAACAGGACCTCGCCGCCGGTGGGCCGGTCGAGCGTGCCCATGATGTGGAGCAGCGTGCTTTTCCCGACGCCCGACGGCCCGCTGATCGCCAGGATCTCGCCCTCGGCGACGTCCAGGTCGACACCGCGCAGGATTCTCAATTCCCGGTTGCCGTCGTAGTAGGTTTTTTCCACGCCCATGCATTCGATCACGTTACTCATATCGCAGCGCCTCAATGGGGTCGAGCCGGGCCGCGCTCCACGCCGGGTACAGCGTCGAGACGAACGTCAGGATAATCGCGCTCACGGTGATCACGCCGATGTCAAACGGCACAACGGCCACGGGAATCCGGTCAAAATAGTAGATCTGCGAACTGAACAGGTCGACGTTGAGCAGCCACGCAATAAACTCGGCCACCGGATTGAGCCGGTACGCCAACAGGCTTCCCAACACCACCCCGACCAGCGTCCCGCCCACGCCAATCAGCAGCCCTTCGGTGACGAAGATGGCCAGGATCGACCCGCTGCTGACGCCCAGCGTGCGTAGGATGCCGATGTCCTGCCGTTTCTCCATCACGACCATGATGAGGGTGCTGGTGATGTTGAAGGCGGCCACAAGCACGATGAACGCCAGGATGATAAACATGGCCACCTTTTCCTGTTCGAGCGCGGCAAAAAACGCCTGCTGGCTTTCGTACCAGGTGGTGGCGACCACGCCCAGCTTCTCTTCGAGCCTTTTTGCGACGGCTTGGGCGAGGAACGGGTCGGTCAGTTTGCAGTGGATGGCATCGGCGCCTTGCCTGCCGGAGAGCATCGAGGCGGTTTCGAGGTTTACAAACGCGTAGTACGTGTCGAAATCGGACATTTTGGCCTGGCTGATCCCGCTCACGGTGAGGAACACGCCGCGCGCCCCCGTCATGAGCGGCGAAGTTGTGAACTGGCGCATCGTCATCACGCTGATCTCGCTGCCAACCCTGGCGCCGATATTCATCGCAAGCCGGTAGCCCAGCACGATCTCTTTTTTGGCGGGCAGACGCCCTTCGCCGAAATCTCTTCCCTCGGCGTGGGTGAGGTTGTCGTTAAGCTGGGTGACGCTTTGCTCGCGTTCCGGGTCAATGCCGACGACAAACCCCCCGGAGACGTATTGGCGGCCTTCGGCATTGCGGATGAGCGCCTCGATCTGCGTAATCGGCCCGGCCGCGACCACCTCCGGGGCAACCTCCTTAATCTTCTGGATTGCGGCGTCGACGTTGTCCATTGTGGCGCCGGGCGTTTCGATCGTGAGATGGGCGCGGTTGCCGATAATAGTGGCGCGCAGGGCGTCGTCAAAACCCGTCATGACGCTCATCACGACAATCAGCGCTATCACGCCCACGCTAACGCCCGCCACGGATATCAGCGTGATCAGCCCTACAAACCGAGTCTTGCGTTTGCCGCGCAGATAACGCAAGGCCACGAAAGTTTCAAAACGCATCGCAAATGTCCAGTTAGAGATTATCCAATTATAGCCGCGTCACCCGCCCCAAACAAAACCGAAGTTTCGCTCATTGTTTCCCGGCCTAATAAGTAAGCGCCCGCTTCTCAGCCGCGTCTTCCAGCCCGCGCCGTCAACGCCCCGGCCGATGTCCCAAACCACAAAGCACCCCGATCGCGACAAGCCTTCGCCGTTCCGCTTAGTCTTTGACCTGAGCCTGCTTCGTTGATGACAGCCAGTGGTCTGGACGGCGCGGGCGAGACGACCGCGCCTACTTTCGCCCCAACAGTTTCCATTGCCCGCTTGTTTTATGGCACTCGTGGTGGGTAGCATTAGGGAAGAGATCGGAGGTATTCATGGAACACGGGGGCACGGTTACCGTGGCGGAGGAAGGCGGTTTCGATTACGCCGTTCCGCGCCGGGTGGTTGCTCTGGACGCCGCGCGGGCAATCGTCCTGATGGTGGCGCTGGTGGCTGGTGCGGCGATTTATTCATTCGAATTGACCTCATTCCTGCATGCCAAAGAGGCGGTGCTTTGCATTGGGCTGGCAGTGATGGCGTTGCTGGTGGCGGTTCGCGGTCACTTTTACTGGAACGGCATAAGAGCCTTTGCCCCGTTGTGGATTTTCGTTGGGCTGGGCTTGGTGCGAGCCGCCGTGATGCCGACCGCCGTGGCTTCCGACACGGCGCTTTCCGCGTTGCGGTGGGGGCTGATCCTGGTGACGGTGGCGCTGGCATATGACCTTCTGGCGCAGGAAAAATGGCGGGATCGGGTTTTTGACGCATTTATTGCGTCGGCGGTAGTGGTGGCGCTGCTGGGCTACGTTCAGTATTGGGGCTTGGCGCCCCGCCTTTTCCCGGTTTTCGATTCATACGATCAGCGCGTCTACTCGGTTTTCGGCAACCAGGACTATTTCGGCGGGTACGTGGCGATGGCGTTTCCGGCCGCGTTGTACCGTATGCTCGGGCAGCGGCGCAGAAAATGGGGGCTGGCAGGCATCTTACTGCTGGCGCCGGCGCTGCTGATATCGGGTTCGCGATCCGCGTGGCTGGCGGCGTTGGCGGGGGTGTGCATGGTTGCCCCGCACCTCGAGTGGCGGCCGCGGCGGCTGGCGGCGGCGGCCATAGTGGCGGCCGCGGCAGTTGGCGCGACGGCTTACCTGGCCCCGGAAGCGACGGTGTCGCGGGTCCGCAGCGCGTTTGCCGCCAAAGACGAAGGCCGGGACTCCCGCGTCTGGCTGTGGAAGGCGGGTCACGGGATGTTCCGCGACTTCCCGCTGATGGGCATGGGCCTTGGCAACTACGCGTATTGGAGCCCGTCGTACCTGGGCGAGATCGCGGCAAACCGGCCGGCCGACCCATCGTTTAACATCGAGCGCCACGCCGACCAGCCTCACTCC
>JAPLKX010000018.1 GCA_026387845.1 Candidatus Hydrogenedentota bacterium
GGAGGTCGTTGTTGAGCAGATAGCCTACATAGATGTAGGAAAACGACGTCCAGTCGCACGGGCAGATGCGCGTTTCATCGCTGGCGCAAGACAGGGCCTTAAGATCGTCATAATACTGGACGTCGGACGGACAGATGTTGACGTTGGCGTCTTGCAGGTACTCGGGATAAAGGAGGTTGCCCTGGAAGAAGAACGTGAAGGGTTCAGGTTCGGTGCAAGAGAGGTCGTCGGCGTGGCCGGCATAGCGGTTGGGTGGGAATTTGTTGCCGGTAGATTCGTTCGAATACATTTTGAACATCAGGCCGAACTGTTTAAGGTTATTGGCGCAACTGGCGCGCCGGGCCGATTCCCTGGCCCGGACAAGCGCCGGCATTAACATCGCCGCCAATATGCCGATGATGGCTATCACCACCAGCAGTTCAATCAGGGTGAACGCCGAACGGTTTGAGTTCTTCATTGTTAAACCTCCAACAACAATAATGCTGTTTATTGGGGACAAGTGCTTTTAGATGAATTCCCCAAGAATCCCTGCCAGCCAAACGCCCCAGCCCAACGGCTGCTAATAATACTATATTCCCATGTGTTGAAATCTGTCAAGTGTCTTTTTGCGGAAGATGCGGATGTTGCGGATGGGGAAAGGGTTAGATTTGTGCGATAAAGTCGGCCAAGGCGGCGATGACGTCGTCCTGTTGTTGTTGGCTGATTTCGGGGAAGATGGGGAGTGCGAGGACCTGTTTGCTGGCCTGAGCGGCGTTCGGGCAGGCGTTTTCGGAGTAGCCGAGGTAGCGGAAACATTCCTGCCGGTGGAGGGGGACGGGATAGAAGACGGCGGTGGAAATGGCGCGTTTTTGGAGGAACAGCCGGGCCTTGTCGCGGTTTGGGATTCTAATGACGTACTGGTGGAACACGTGGACGTTCCCGGGCAGCGTTTTAGGTGTGACGATCCCGGGAATCGCGGCGAGCTTTTCGCTGTAATAGGCGGCGCGTTCGCGTCGTTCTGCGTTCCAGGAGTCGAGGTGACGCAACTTGACCGACAAGATGGCCGCCTGGATGGTGTCGAGCCGGCTGTTTGTGCCAACGACCCGATGGAAATAGGTCGTGTCGGCGCCGTGGGCCCTGAGGAGCCGTACGTGCGCCGCGATGTCGTCGTTCGGTGTGACAACCATGCCGCCGTCGCCGGCTCCGCCCAGGTTTTTAGTGGGGTAGAAACTCACCGCCGCGGCGTCGCCTATCGAACAAGCGGGCCGGCCTTTGTACCGGGCGCCGAGCGACTGTGCGGAATCTTCGATGACGGGCAGGCGATGGTTGCGGGCGATTTGGAGGATGGGCGCCATATCGGCGCACTGGCCGTAGAGGTGGACGGGCAGGATGGCGCGCGTTTTGTGCGTGACGGCTGTCTCGACGAGGCCGGGGTCGATGTTATAGGTTGCAGGGTCGATGTCGACGAACACCGGGGTGAGCCCGGCGTTGGCGACGGCCCCTGCCGTGGCGAAAAATGAGAAGGACGTGGTGATGATTTCGTCGCCCGGCTTGGCATCGAGCGCTTTGAGCGTCAGGAGGAGCGCGTCGGTGCCAGAAGCCACGGCTATGGCGTGGGGCGCGCCGACGTATTCGGCTATCGATTCTTCAAACGATTCCAGAATCGGGCCACCTACAAACGCCTGGCATTCAAAAATACCGGCGACGGCCGCGTCGATCTCGGGTTTGATCCGCTGGTACTGCGCGCGCAGATCGATCATCGGAACTGCCATCACGTCCTCCCTTCCATGTCCGGCGAGCGTAGCAAATGGCGGCAAAACCAATCAAGCCGCGGAAAGCTTCAATCAGTGCCCCAGGGACCAACGGGTTTGGCGTTTTAAAGATGAAGGATGAAAAAAGGCTGGAGGTCCCAATCGTCTCAATGGTCCCAATGGTCCCATGCCGCAAGAGTTATTCGTTGGTCACAGCACGAACAGTATGACGGCCAGGAAATGACAGACGCTCCCGGTGATGACGAAGACGTGCCAGATGGCGTGGTTGAACGGGATGCACCGGCCGGCGTAGAAGATGACGCCGACGGTGTAGGCGAGGCCGCCGGCGACGACGAGGGCGAGGCCCGACGGGGGTAACGCGCCGATCATAGGCTTTATGGCCATGACGCCCATCCAACCCATCCCGAGGTAGAGGAACACTGTGAGCACCTCAAACCGTCCAATGAAGGCCACCTTGACGGCCACGCCAAATGCCGCCAAGGCCCAGACTATCCCAAAGAGTGTCCAGCCCAGCCCGCCACGGAGCACTACCAGGACAAACGGCGTGTAGGTTCCCGCGATCAGCAGGAAGATCGAGGCGTGGTCGATCCGGCGCAGGATCTGTTTGGCGGCGGGGATCGGCAGGCCGTGGTAAAGGGTCGAGGAGAAGTAAAGGACCACCAGAGTGGCGCCGTAGATGGTGAAAGAGACAATCCGCCACGGGTCGCCAGTCAGCCCTGCGAACGTCACCAGCAGCGTAAGGCCGGCGATGCTCAGCGCCAGGCCGATGCCGTGGGTGATGGCGTTGGCGACCTCTTCAACGAATCCGTACCGGGGTGTGTCCATTCAGTTCCTACCCCTGTTTTATGTACTCTGTAATAAGGTTTTTCTTGCGGTAAACCATTCCCGTGAACAGGGCGACGATATCGCCGGCGTCGTCGGTGATGGTGATGGCGTAGGTGGCCAGTTTAGGGTTCCGGGTTTGTTCGACGGCCTCGGCGATCAGGATGGCGCCGAGATCGACCCCTTTGACGAACGAGATGTCGGCATTGATGGCGACGGCGACGGTTCCGTGTGCGTTGGCGGCGACGGCGAACGCGAAATCAGCCAAGGCAAAGATGGAAGCCCCGTGAACTTTATGCATTCCGTTGAGATGCTTGTTGCTGATGATCATTCGACAACGGGCCGTACCCGGCGTGTATTCCAAGAGTTCGATGTCGAGCGTCTTGGCCAGTTGGTCGCCGTCAAAATACTCGAGCACCGGGTCCATGGGTGAAATTCCTCCTCGATGGTTACGCGGGTTGGTTCCCGGCAATAACCATACAATTCCAACGTGCGGCAATCAAGCGAGCGGGAACTAGAACAAAGTGGGACCATTGGGACACCACAAAACTTCGCGCCACGCCTGGTTCCGTAGCGCCGCATCGTTTTCTCTTGCCCTCCAGACTCCGGACTCCAGACTCCGGTCTGCAGTTCTGGTGGTAAAATTGACTCTGATGGCGTTACGTGCTATCATTTGAGGTCTATTTGTACTTGTTTGGTGGTGGCGGCGGGCAAATCACCAAGTTTATTCGAGAGGAGGTTGAGACCGAGTGACGAAAGTTCGCGTAAAGCCGGATGAGCCTTTTGAGAAGGCGTTGCGTAGATTCAAAAAGAAGTGCAACAAAGAAGGCATCATGCAGCGTCTGAAAGAGCTCAAGCATTACGAGAAACCCAGCGAGAAGAGGCGCAGAAAACTGGCTAAAGCCATTGCGCGCCAATCCACTTCCACGACCGAAACCTAAACCAACTCTCGATATATAGTGCTTACCAAAGGGCAGGACCTTCGGGTCCTGCTTTTTTTGTCCGGTAGGCATGTTGACGCAACTGTAGGCGCGGTCGTCTCGCCCGCGCCGTCCAGACCACGGGCTATGATCAACGAACAAGGCGGTGGCCAATTCACAGCGGAACGACGAGCTTGTTACAACCGGGCTGCCTGTGGTTTGGACGTCAGCTTTGCCCGTTGACGGCGCGGGCGAGACGACCGCGCCTACAGCACCCCGAAAGGTTGTCCGGGGTTGGAAAACCGCGCCTGCGGCGGATAAGATACGTTGAGATAGGGTGGAACTGAGCGTAAGGAGACCAATGGCATGAGCATTGTCATCGGCGTGGACGTCGGCACGAGCGGCACGAAGGCGCTTGCGATAGATTCCGCGGGCAGAGTCGTGGCGTCGGCGGTGGTCGAGTATCCGCTTCACAGTCCCAACCCCGGCTGGGCCGAACAGGACCCAGCCGATTGGAAGCGCGCGTCCATCGAGGCGTTGTCGCGGCTGTCGAAGTCGCTCGGCGCGAAGGCGCGAGAGGTGAAGGGGCTGGGCCTGACGGGTCAGATGCACGGTTCGGTGTTTTTGGATGAACAAGACCGGGTGCTGCGCCCGGCGATTTTGTGGTGTGACCAGCGCACGGCGTTGCAGTGCGACGAGATCACGGAGAAGGTCGGCGCAGAACGGCTCATCCGGATGGTATGCAACCCCGCCCTGACGGGTTTTACCGCGCCCAAAATCCTGTGGCTGCGCGAGAACGAGCCGCAGGCATACGAGAAGGTGCGGAAGGTCCTTTTGCCGAAAGATTACATCCGGTACGTGCTGACGGGCGAATTTGCCACCGACGTGGCGGACGCTTCGGGCACGCTGCTGTTCGACGTGAAGAACCGGACGTGGCACCGCGAACTGATGTCGATCCTCGAGATCGACCCGGATTTCATGCCGCCGGCGTTTGAAGGGCCGGAGGTGACCGGCGCGTTGTCGGCGGAATCCGCGGCCGCGACGGGGTTGCCCGCGGGGATCCCGGTGATAGCGGGCGGGGGCGATCAGGCGGCGGGCGGCGTGGGCTGCGGTATCGTGCGGCGGGGCGTGATCTCGTCGACGGTCGGCACCAGCGGGGTGGTGTTCGCGTTTGCGGACGACGTGGCGCTCGACCCGCGTGGGCGCGTCCACACGTTTTGCCATTCGGTGCCGGGGAAGTGGCACGTGATGGGCGTGATGCTGAGCGCGGGCGGATCGTTGCGATGGTACCGCGACACGTTCTGCGAGGCCGAGAAGAAACTGGCGGCCGAATCGGGCCGGGACGCCTACGAGTACATCACCGAATCCGCGCAGACGGCGCCGGTCGGGAGCGAAGGCCTGATTTTCCTGCCG